>CAZPBH010000169.1:0-5253 GCA_964584645.1 uncultured Rhodospirillales bacterium
TGCTGTTCGAGACCTCGCGCGGCTGCTGGTGGGGCGAGAAGGCGCATTGCACCTTCTGCGGGCTGAACGGCGCCACGATGAGCTTCCGCGAGATGGGGGTGGCGCAGGCCCGCACCGCCATCGAGGCGATGATCGACACCTATGCCGACCGGGTCAGCCGCTTTGCCAGCGTCGACAACATCATCCCGCGCAGCTACATCACCGACCTGCTGCCCGAACTGCGCCCGCCCGAGCATGTGACCCTGTTCTATGAGGTGAAGGCCGACCTCAAGCCGGCCGATCTGAAGGTGCTGGCCGAGGCGCGGGTGGTCGAGGTTCAGCCCGGTGTCGAATCCATCGCTACCGAAACCCTCAAGCTGATGCGCAAGGGCACCAACGCCTTCAACAACATACGCTTCCTCGCCGATTGTGCGGCCCATGGGGTCAAGCCGGTCTGGAACCTGCTGGTCGGTTTCCCCGGCGAGAGTGCCGAGACCTATGAGATGTACCGGCGCAACCTGCCGCGGATGAGCCATCTGCCGCCGCCCTCAGGCGTTTTCCCCGTGCGCTTCGACAGGTTCAGCCCGTATTTCGACAAGTCTGACGACTGGAATCTCGACCTCGAACCGCTCGACTATCACGAGATGATCTACCCCTTCGACAAGGCGGTGATCGCGAACATGGCCTATTACTTCCGCGATCGGAATGTGGAGGCCGATTACCAGACCGATCTGGCCCAGCATCTTGTCCAGCTCCGCGCGCTGGTCGGCAGATGGCGGGCGCAATGGAGGGCGTGCCGCGGGTCCGTCTGGTCGAGGATTCCGGCGGCTGGCTGGTCGAGGATACCCGCACAGGCCACCTCGTCGAGCATGAGCTGAACGATGACGATGTGGCCCTGCTGCGCGCGGTCGAGGGGCCGAAGCCGGCCGATGCGGTCCGTGAGAGCAACCCCGACAGTTTCGACTATCTGGTCGAGCTGGGCCTGCTGTTCGAGGAACGCGGCCGGGTCATGAGCCTCGTCTTCGAGGGCCTGCGCCATGAGCAGGGGGCCGAACTCGAAGCCTTCCGGCGCTCGCGCGGGCGGGCAGAAGCGGCCTCGCTGGGGCTCACCTTCTGAACCTGCCCGAGCGCGTCCGCTGGCGGATCGCAAGCGTTGGAGAACTGGCGCCTGTCGACCCGCCGATAGCGCCGTCGCCGACCTCCAGTGAAACGCCGGAGCGGAGCCTGGCCTATGCGCTGCTGGCCGAACTGGGTGTGGATCTGGGCGGGCTGGTTCGCGGACCCGATGGCGTGCTGCTGGCGCGGCAGGGTTGGGTCTCCCTCGCCCATGGTGATGGCTTCGCAGCTGCGGCATTCAGCCAGAACGCGCCGGTCGGCATCGATCTGGAACGTGAACGACCGCTCGATCCCGGTATGGCGGAGATGATCCTGCTTCCTTGCGAAAGCGAGGAGGTAAGGGCGGCTGCGTCCCCATCATCGGCCTTCACCCGGCTCTTCGTGCGCAAGGAAGCCCTTGGCAAGGCCTATGGTCGCGGCCTCGATACACCGGTGCTGGCCTGCGATACGCGCCCCTCGAACGTGAGGGTCGGGGGCGTGAGCTATACCCTCGAAGACCTCGATGCGCCGCCAGGATTTCAAGCTGCGCTGTGCATGCGCCTGCCGTGAGCTGGAGCAAGGTCCGGTCAGATATCTTGTCGCGTTCTACAGTGAGCTGGAGCGGATTCACGGTTTGAACGTGAACGCGATCCGCTTCAGCCCATGATGGAGCTGTAGAGCCTTTCCAGAGCGTCAGCCAAGTCGGGGTCGTCTTCCCATCCGGCCTCGATCACCTCAAGGCTCTCGGTTTGTGTGCGTGCAATCTCATTGGTGAAGAGATGGGCGTTTGATTCAAGAAAATTGAGATGAGGTTCATAAACAGATTCGCAATCGACAAGCTGGGATCTCTGTCTGTCTTGCAGGGCACGGATCAACGCCTTGTGATCATTATTTGCCGCCCGCCAGATATAATAACGATCATAGAGATCGTCGGGTGGTGGCGTTCGGTGGCGCTGATCTATTCTGTTTAGGGCCCGAAGGATTTCGGTTTCGGCGAGGCTGAGGGAGGCATTGACCCTGCGATGTGCCGGCGCAATCGGCGCCAGCCTGACGCCGAATGCTGCGCGGAAGAATTCGGTCATCAGATCGCCATGAACTGCGGCCGCGGCGGGTTCAAAGCTGATGAGCCTGATCGAGGATTCGCCAAAGACCTCGGCCCATCTTCCGATCTGAATCGCCGGATTGAGCACATCAGAGTTTCCGGGTTGGGCGAGATGGGCTGCGGCAAAGGCGTTCCAGTCACGGGTGCTGCCCTTGTAGGTTTCCTGGTTCCAGAATGACCGCAATCGCGCAACAGGGTCACGGATGAAAGCCACCACGGTGACCGGGTGCTGAATGGCTGCCCGCACCGCTTCGACCTTCGCGCGCGGCATTGACGCCAGATCCTCGGCCGAGAGGAGGATCGCCCTGGCCCTCTGCGCCTCCCTGTCAACAAAGCTGGCCAACTCGGCGCTGAGCTGACTGGGAGGCTCGATCAGGCACAGCCTTCCGTGGCTCTGCAGCAGCATCCAACCCTGATCTGGATAGAGGATTCCGGCCCGGCTCAGCGCATCGGCCAGTGCCACGAAATGCGCCTGAAGAAAGCTCGACCCGGTTTTGTGGGGACCGATGTGGATGACAACGCGCATGTGGCTTGATCAAGGATGTGCATCTGGAAGTGGTGAGGATCGAGGCTGTCGCCTATGGGCTGAGCGATCTTCCCGCACCGGAAGGCTGGCGAGCCGCCCTGTGCGCCGGGGTCGAGCACCCAACATAAGGTCCATGGATAACGGCCTCCACGCGAAGGGAGGCCCTGGAGCAGATACCGATCGGATCGAATCATCTGATCGGGTAATTTGTCCGGAAATAAAAACAGTTAGATCGGATCCATGCGTTCCCTCCGAATGCGATCCGCTCTGGAACAGGGAGTGCAGGATGCATCAGCCGCCGCCCGGCCCGCCGCGGGGTGCCCGCATGCCGGCCTTTGTCGCCCCCCAACTGGCTCTGGCGACCTTCGGCCTTCCGGTGGTGATCTACCTGCCGCCCTTCTTTGCCGGCCCGATGGGGCTGGGGCTGTCGGCGACCGGTCTGATCTTCATGGTAACCCGCTTCTGGGATGTCTTCACCGATCCGCTGCTCGGCTGGCTGACCGATCGCTTCCCGACCCGCTGGGGCCGGCGCAAGATCTGGATGGCGGTCTCCACACCCCTGATGATGCTGGGTGTGGTCATGCTCTGCTTTCCGCCAGAGAATGTGACACCGGTCTATCTCGGCTTGTGGCTGTTCTTTCTTTATATCTGGTGGACGCTGATCCACATCTGCCATCTGGCCTGGGCGGCCGAGCTGTCGGACGATTATGATGTCCGCAGCCGTATCCAGAGCCGCTTGCTGGCAGCCTATTTCATCGGTCTCCTGCTGGTCCTGAGCGCGCCCTTGGTGGTGGCGCAGTTCGCAGGTGAGACCTCGCTGCGCCAGAACGTGCAGGCCATGGGGATCTTCGCCCTCATCGTGCTGCCGCTTGCGACGTTATGTGTGCTGTGGTCGGCGCGCGAGCCGCCCCCGGCGATCCGTCCGGCCTCGGAGCCGCGCTCGAAGATGGACTGGCGGCGCGCCCTCGCCCTGATCCTGGCCAATCCGCCCCTGCTGCGCGTTGCGATGACCGATCTGTTCGCGGGCATGGGGGCTGGCATCTCGACCGCGCTCTTCGTGTTCTTTGCTCGGGACGTGCTGGCGCTGTCGGGCAATCCGGTGGTGTTCGGCGTCGTCCTCGACCCCTCGATCCTGCTGCTGGTCAACTTCACCGGGGCGCTGATCGGTGTGCCGCTCTGGCTGCGGCTCAGCTATCGGATCGGCAAGCACAATGCCGTGGCGGCCTCGGCCGTGCTGGGTTGTGTCGCGCTGCTCGGCCTGTTGCTGATCCCGCCGGGATCGTTCGGGCTGGCGATGATCTATTACCTTGCCAGCGGCCTGTCCTTTGCGGCCCCGCCCTTCCTCGACCGGGCCATCCTCTCCGATGTCGTTGACCTTGATGAGAGCCGCACGGGCGAAAAACGTACCGCGATCTTCTTTTCGCTCGTCTCGATGACCAACAAGATCGGCTACGCCCTGCCGCTGGGCTTCCTGTTCCCGATGCTGGATCTTGTCGGCTATCAGACCGAAGGCACGAATACGCCTGGCGCCATCGCAGCGCTGACCGCCATGTTCATCGGCCTGCCGATCCTGTGCAATCTGGTGATGATCGCGTGCATGTGGCGCTTCCCCATCGACCGGACCCGCCAGCAGGCCCTGAAGGCGCAGTTGCAGACAGAGCTGGCGGCGCCGACATCAGGGAACTGAGAACGGCAGGCACAAGACCAGAATCAGGGAGGATCCACATTCATGGCCGAGACCAAGCTCTATCAGTTCCCGATCTCGCCCTTCGCGGAAAAGACGGTGCGCGCGCTCAACTACAAGGGCATCGCCTATGACAGCGTGCCCATCCGGCTGTCGGAGCGCGAGGAAAACCTGAAAGTCAGCCCGACCCACAAATTCCCGCTGCTTCAGATCGACGGGAAATCGATCTGCGATTCAACGGATATCGGCTTTTATCTTGAGGAACGGAACCCGGACCCGCCGCTGATCCCCGCCGACCCCAGGCTCAAGGCCCAGATGTTCATCCTCGAGGATTGGGCGGATGAGTGCCTGTTCCTCTCCGACCTCGCGCTGCGCATCCTGTGGGAGCACAACATTCCGGCCTTCAACCTCGACATCTTTGGCCATGAGCCGGAACATCTGCGCGAGCCGCTCGGCCGGGAGGTGCCCGAGCGGCTGAAGAACCGCCTCGTCGAGCATGGCATCGGGCGCAAGGCCAAGGACGAGATCCTGCGCGATGCGGCCCGCCAGATGGACGCGGTCGAGGCGATGCTGCAGGGGAGGGAGTTCCTCGTCACCGACCATCTGACGCTGGCCGATCTCGGGGTCTTCGCGATGTTCTGGGTGATCCAGCGCGCGGCCGAGGGCAAGGCGATGCTGGAGGAAAGGCCCAACATCACCGCATGGCGCGCCCGGGTGGATGGTCTGACCCAGCCCGGGACACGCTTCCCCGATCAGAAGGACGGTCAGGCCGCCGCGGCCTGAGCTAAGTGTGCCCGGCCGCCACGGATCAGGCGGCCGGGTCGTGCGCCCGTCTGCTCGCCATCCTGCTGCACCGGCACGCCGGGG
>CAZPBH010000170.1:0-5251 GCA_964584645.1 uncultured Rhodospirillales bacterium
GGATGTGCAGCTGGCCAGCGCCCGCGCTGCCCTGTCGGCCCTGCCCGACCATGATGATCTGCTGGCGGCGGCGATCAGGGATCATGGCGCGGTCGTGCTGGGCTTCCCCATGGCCCGCGATGTCGAGGCCGCAATCCCCGCCCAGAAGGCGACCATCGCCAGCCGCGGCCGGCGGATGAGCGAGGTCGCCCGCCAGCTTCCCGGCCATGGCGGGGCGATCCCCAACATCCGGCCCCTGGAACAGAGCGCGCTGGGCAACGGCACCTTTGCGCTGCCGGCCGATATCGACGGCATGGTGCGCAATGTCCCGCTGATGTTCGCGCTCTGGGAGGAGGACCGGACGCAGCCGCCACGGCTCTACCCCAGCCTCGCGCTCGAGGCGCTGCGGGTGAAGCTGGGGGGGCCGGTGATCCAGCTCTCCAGCCTCGATTCGGAAGCCGGGGCCGTCGCCCTCGACGGGATCGATCTGGGCAGCACGCGCCTGCCGGTCGATGCCCATGGCCGGATGGTGGTCTATTACAGCGGCCACAAGCCGGAGCGCTATGTCTCGGCCGGGGCGGTGCTGCGCGGTACCGCCGACCCCGCGCTGATCCGCGATCATGTCGTCTTCATCGGCACCAGTGCGGCCGGCCTGCGCGATCTGAAATCCACGCCCCTGGATCAGGTCTTTCCGGGGGTCGAGGTTCATGCCGAGATCGTCGAGCAGGTGATGGCCGGTGCCTTCCTGCGACGGCCCTTCGCGATGAAGGGGCTGGAATTCGCCTTCATGGTCGGGTTCGGGCTGATGATCGTGCTGCTGCTGCCCCATGCCGGCACGATGGCGAGCCTTGCGCTGGGTTTCTTGCTCGCCGGGCTGCCGGTGGGGCTCTCGATCTGGCTGTTCACCAGCCAGGGCCTGCTGCTGGATGCGACATATCCGGTCGCCTGCCTGCTGGTGCTCTATGTCATCAGCCTGTCCTTTCAGGCGCTGCGCAGCGAGCACGAGGGCGCGCGCATCCGCGACGCCTTCGCGCATTATCTCTCGCCCGCCCTGGTCGAGCGGCTGGCCGCCAATCCCGAACAGCTGAAGCTCGGCGGGGAGGAAAAGTCGCTCAGCGTGCTGTTCAGCGATATCCGGGGCTTCACCAGCGTGTCGGAAACCCTCGATCCGGTCGCCCTGACCGGGCTGGTCAACGACTTCCTGACGCCGATGAGCGCCATCGTGCTGGAGACCGGCGGCACCATCGACAAGTATATGGGCGATTGCATCATGGCGTTCTGGAACGCCCCGCTTGATGACCCGGACCATGCGCTGAACGCCTGCCGGGCGGCCCTCAGCATGGCCGGGGCGCTGGAGCCGGTGAACGCCGCCCTGGCCGAGCGGGCGGCTGCCGAGGGCCGGCCGTTCAAGCCGCTGGGGGCCGGGATCGGGGTGAATACCGGGCTCGCCTGTGTCGGCAATATGGGCAGCCGCCAGCGCTTCGCCTATTCGGCCATCGGGGATGCGGTCAACCTCGCCTCACGGCTGGAGGGGCTGACGCGCAGCTACGGGGTCGGCATCGTGCTGGGGGAGAGCACGGCCTCCGCCGTGCCCGATCTGGCCACGCTCGAGCTCGACCTGATCCGGGTGAAGGGCAAGACCGCCCCGGCTCGCATCTTTGCGCTGCTGGGCGACGAGGCGCTGGCCACCAGCGCGGCCTTCGCGCAGATGAAGGCCATGCAGGCCGACTTCCTCGAAAGCTGGCGGGCCGGAAGGTGGGAAGAGGCGGCCCTGATGCTGGCGGAGGTCGAGCAGGCAGCCTCGGCCCTCGCCTTGCCGGGCCTCGATGAGCTGGTCGGCCTCTATCGCGACCGGCTGGCCCGGATGCAGGCAAGCCCGCCGGGCGATGGCTGGGACGGCGTGTTCACCGCCACCAGCAAATAGATCGACAGATCAGCGCTCGGTGCGGATCAGCCTGATCGGCTCATCGGCCGGGTTGCCGAAGGCATAGCTCATGTCATCGGCGAAGAAGAACTTGCCGTCGAACCAGAATTCCTCCGGCGTGATGGTCACCGTATCGGTGACCACCATGGACCGGCCCTGAACCTGCACCTCGCTCGGGCAGGGCATCTCGATCATGTCGCCGGTGACGCCCTCGCCGCTCTCCAGCGGCCGCAGGATGAAGGCACATTCCGGGTTGCCCGCCAGATCCTCGCGTCTCAGCCCCTCCAGGGCCGTGATATCCGCGCCCGCCCGTTCGGCCAGCGCGCGGTCCCTGAAGTTCAGGGTCTCCAGCAGCACCGCCTCCTCGCCCATCACATCCGACAGGACCATCAGATAGCGGCGCTGGACAGGGTCGAAGCCGGCATTGGCGCTGGATGTCGCAAAGAACACGTGATCGCCGATTTCGGGCAGATCGACCGGCACCATGACATTCCATTGCGGCAGCGGGCGCTTGTCCTCGGGCAGTTCGGCAGTGGCCGCCTGCTGGGCCGTGTTGTCATAGGTGCCGCCGAGCCAGGCGGCGACCTGGGCGGCGAGGCTCTGCGCCTGAGCAGGAACGGCGCCAAGCGTCAGCAGCGCAGCCGCGAGGAAAAGCGTTCGTACCATGGCATAGCCTCCCGTCATGAACACTGGCCACTTGGAAATCACCCTGCGAAGCCCCAATGACAAGGGTCATCCTACCAACCCGAAAGACGACCCATGTCCCGGATGAACACCCAGCTGCGCGTCAGGAGCTGGCCCGACGGCCTGCCCACCTCCGAGAATTTCGAGCTTGTCGAGACGCCGATGCCGCAAGCCTCGGGCGGGCAGCTTTTGTGCCGCAATCTCTGGCTCTCCATCGACCCCTATTACCGCCACGCCCTTGGCCCCCGTTTCGTGGGCACGGCGTTCTGCCATCCGGGCGATGTGATGATGGGGGTCACGGTGGCCCGCGTGATCGAGAGCCATGATCCCGAGATCCGGCCCGGGGCGCTGATCCGCACACTCAAGGGCGGGATGCAGACCCATGTCGTGGTCAACGCGCGCGAGGTGCAGGTGCTCCCCGACGATGTGTTCGGGGACACAGCCGGCAGCGCCCGGCTGCCCCTGTCGACCGCCATGGGGGTGGCCGGCATCCCCGGGCTTACCGCCTTCATCGCCGTGACCGAGATCGGCCAGGTGCGCGTTGGCGAGACCTTTCTGGTGAGCTCGGCCAGCGGCTGTGTCGGCGCCACCGCCGGGCAGCTCGCGATCACGCGGGGTGCCCAGGCCATCGGCATCGCCGGCGCGGCGGAGAAATGCACCTACACGGTCGAGGAGCTGGGGTTCGCCGCCTGCCCCAGCTACAAGAGCGCCAGCTTTGCCGACGACCTGAAGGCCGCCGTCCCCGACGGCATCGATGTGAACATGGAGCATATCGGCGGCGATGTGCTGGCCGCGATCCTGCCGCTGATGACCTATGGCGGGCGCGTCGTGCTCTCCGGCCTGATCGACCAGTACAACAAGGACGTCCCGCCACCCTCGCCGAACTGGGGCGTGCTGGTGGCCCGATCCATCAGCGTGCTGCCCATCCGGGTCTTCGACTGGTTCGCCCGCATGAACGCCTGGGAGCGCACCGCCCAGCGGTTGATCCTCGACGGGCGGTTGCGCTATCGCGAGGACATCGCCGAGGGGCTGGAAACCTCGGGCGACCGCCTGCATGCCGTGCTGACCGGCGGCAATTTCGGCAAGACGCTGGTGCGGATCGCCGAGGATGGTTAACGCGAAGCGGGACATGCCGGGGCGCGTTTTGTCCGCTTGATGGATGGACTTGTCGAATTTTGGCTAAGCTGATCGTCTTTCGGTCGCCCGCCCCTCGTACCTGCAATAGTATCACCTCTGGGATGGGGGCAGGTACAGCGTTGGCTGCGGCCCCCGGGGATATATGATGGGGGGTCATCATGTTGCAGAAGGTTTCTGTCCGCCTGCGTCTGGCCGCGGTTGTTGCGGTGGGTGCCATCGGGATGGTGATCCTCGCCGGCGATGCGGTCTTCGCCAAACGCGACACGCTGCTCGACGAACGCCGGAATTTCGTCCAGACGCTGGTCGAGACAGCGATCGCACGGACAGCCGGCATCCATGCGCAGGCGATGAACGGCACGCTGACCAACGCCCAGGCCATGGAGGTCGCGCGCGCCAGCCTGCAGGATGTGCGCTATAACGGCATCGATTACTTCTTCGCGATGGCGGCCGACGGCACCATGCTGGTCCATCCCACGGCCGAGCTGCGCGGCACGGATGCGCGGGTTCTGGAGGATCCGAGCGGCAAGCATTTCTTTGCCGAGCTTGTCGATGCAGCAGAGGCAGGGGGCGGGTTTGTCTCTTATGAATGGCCGCGCGCAGGTCAGACCGAGGCCAACCCGAAGATCTCCTACGCCGCGGAATTCGAGCCCTGGGGCTGGACCATCGCGACGGGGGTCTATGTCGACGATATCGATGCGGCCTTCGCCGCCCTTGTGATGCGCGAGGGGCTGCTCCTCATCGTCATTCTGGGGCTGACGATCGGGATGGCGACGGCGGTTGCCCTGTCGATCGAGGTGGCGCTTGAGCGGCTGCGCGGCGCGATGGGCCTGGTCGCGCAGGGCAGGATCGACACGACCATCCCCTTCCTCGGGATGCGCCATGAGATCGGCGAGATGGCCGATGCGGTGGAGGTGTTCCGCACCAACCGGATCGAGGCCGACCGGCTGGCCGAGGAGGCCCGCCTCAAGGCCGAAAGGGATGCACGCCGCGCGCAGCGGCTGAGCGAGCTGGCCACCGCCTTCGAAAGCGAGATCGGCGGGGTGATCGAGGCCGTCAGCAGCTCCAGCACCCAGATGACCGGCACCGCCGGTGCCCTCTCGGCCGCGGCCGAGCAGGCCTCCAATCAGGCGACGGCGGTCGCTGCGGCCTCCGAACAGGCCTCGGCCAATGTCCAGACCGTGGCGAGTGCCACCGAACAGCTGAGCGCGAGCATCCAGGAAATCGCCTTGAAGGTGCATGAGCAGAACGACATGGCCGAGGGCGCCGGGCAATCGGCCGACCGGACCAGCGCGCAGGTGAAGAACCTGGACGCGGCCGCGCGGCAGATCGGCGATGTGGTCCGGCTGATCAACGACATCGCCGAACAGACCAATCTGCTGGCCCTGAACGCCACCATCGAAGCAGCCCGCGCCGGGGATTCCGGGCGTGGTTTTGCCGTGGTGGCCAATGAAATCAAGGAACTGGCCCGTCAAACCGCGACTGCCACACAGGATATCCGCAAAAAAATTGAAAGCATCCAGGGGTCCA
>CAZPBH010000171.1:0-5248 GCA_964584645.1 uncultured Rhodospirillales bacterium
CGTGCGGTTCAGGTGGAAGCCTCGGTGGCCGGTGCGGAATCCGGTCTGCCCGCGCTGGACCCGGCCCTGAACGAGGTGCCGGAAGCAGGCGGCAGCGCTGGCGTCCATCTGGGGGATCGCGCGCTCGACGCCCTGCTGATCGACCGGGCGGCGCTTGCGCCCGGGCACCGGCTGGAAGGCCCGGCGCTGATCCTTGAGGCGACCTCGACCACCTGGCTTGCCCCGGGATGGGCACTGCAGGTGGCCGATCAGGGCGAACTGATCCTGAACCGCGAGCCCGAGGCCGCTGGCAGGGGGGAGGCCTCTCGCGACACGGCCCGCGATCCGATCCGGCTGGAACTCTATCACAATCTCTTCATGGGCCTGGCCGAACAGATGGGGGCAGCGCTGCAGAACGCCGCCCATTCCGTCAACATCAAGGAGCGGCTGGACTATTCCTGCGCCCTGTTCGATGCTAGCGGCGGGCTGGTCGCCAACGCCCCGCACATCCCGGTGCATCTGGGCAGCATGGGGATGAGCGTGCAGGCGGTGATCCGCGCCTATCAGGACAGGATGCGCCCGGGCGATGCCTTCATCCTGAACGATCCCTATCGCGGGGGGACGCATCTGCCCGATATCACGGCCGTCATGCCGGTCTTTGTGGATCGCGGCCGCCAGCCGGGCTTCTTTGTTGCCGCACGCGGGCACCATGGCGATGTCGGCGGCATCACGCCGGGCTCGATGCCCCCTGACAGCCGCACCATCGACGAGGAAGGCGTGCTGATCGCGCCCGAGCGGATCGTCGAGGATGGCCGGTTCCTGGAATGGCAGGTGCGCAAGCTGTTCACAGGCGGCCGCTGGCCGGCACGGAACATCGAGCAGAACCTGGCCGATATCCGGGCCCAGCTTGCAGCCTGTCAACGCGGGGCGCAGGAGCTGCAGAAGCTTTGCGATCGCGCCGGAAAGCACGTCGTGGCCGCCTATGTCGGGCATATCCAGGACCACGCCGAAGAGCAGGTGCGGGCCCTGCTGGACCGCCTGCAGGAGGGCAGCTTCACCGCCCCGCTCGACAATGGCTGCCGTATCCGCGTCGCCTTGCGCAAGGACAGTCGGGCGGCCCATGCGGTGATCGACTTCACCGGCACGAGCAAGCAGTCCGAGGACAACATGAACGCCCCCAAGGCCGTGGTGCGGGCGGCGGTGCTCTATGTTCTGCGCACGCTGCTGGGGCCCGGGCTGCCGCTGAATGACGGGTGCCTGCGGCCCATCGAGATCAGCGTGCCGGCGGGCTCGATGCTCGATCCCCAGCCGCCGGCGGCCCTCGTGGCCGGGAATGTCGAGACCAGCCAGGTGATCGTGGATGCCCTCTATGGCGCGCTGGGCGTGCAGGCGGCCACCCAGGGCACGATGAACAACCTGACCTTCGGCAATGCCGCGCATCAGTATTATGAGACGATCTGCGGCGGGGCCGGGGCGGGGCCGGATTGGGACGGGGCCGATGCCGTCCACACGCACATGACCAACAGCCGCCTTACCGACCCGGAAATCCTGGAGACCCGCTATCCCGTCCGGCTGGAGCGCTTTGCCATCCGCAAAGGCTCGGGCGGGTCGGGGCGGCACAGCGGCGGCGATGGGGTCATCCGGCGCTTCCGCTTTCTGGAACCTGTGGATGTGGCCCTGCTGGCGGGGCGGCGCACAACGCGGCCCATCGGCCTCGATGGCGGTGGCGAGGGGGAGGCAGGGGCGGCGATCCTTCACATGCCCGGCCATCGGCCCGAGCCCTTTGAAGCCAAGGGTGCCGTGAGGGTGCCGTCCGAAACGGTGCTGGAAATCCTGACACCCGGTGGCGGGGGCTTTGGTGAGGTTGAAGATTAGGCCTTCAGCAGCGGCTCGATCGCATCCCTGATCGCGGCATCGCCAGGCGCGGTGCCGCTGGCCCAGATGCCGGCGGGCTGGCCATCGCCATCGATCAGGACCTTGTGGAAGTTCCAGCGCGGGCTGGCGGCCTCGCCCACACTCGCTTCCAGCCAACGATAGAAGGGGTGGGCGTCGCCGCCGATCACCTTCTGCTTGCCCGTCATCGGGAAGGTCACACCGAAGCTGATCTGGCAGAACTCGGCGATCTCGTCTTCATGGCCCGGCTCCTGCTCGCCGAAATCATTGCTCGGCACGCCCAGCACCACGAGCCCACGATCCTTCATCTCTTCATGCAGCTTCTGCAGCCCGGCATATTGCGGGGTGTAGCCGCATTGGCTGGCCGTGTTGACGATCAGCACCGGGCGCCCGGCGAAATCGCCAAGGTCGATCTGACCCTCGCCGGTGATGGAGGGGAAGGCGAAGGCATGGGCGCTGTCCGCGCCGGCGGGGTCGGTTTCGGTCATCTTGATCAGGCCTCCCTGATTCCGGGCAGGATGGCAGCCGTGCTGCCGGCGTCCGAGGGCTCCTCCAGCGCAGGCCGCTCGCCTGTTGGCACGCTCTCGACATAGAGCGAGGTGGAGGGGAAGGCGAAGGCGGTGCCGGCACCCTCCACGATCCGCTTGATCTCGAAGGCCAGTGCCTCGCGGATGCGCAGCCATTCCGTCCACTGCGTGGTGCGGGTGAAGGCATAGATCTGGAAGTCGATCGAGCTGGCCCCGAACCCCTCCAGCCGCACGAAGGTCGTCACCTCGGGCGGGTGGGCGAATTCGCTGTTGCCAAGGATATAGGCCTCGATGGCATCGCGAATCTGCACCAGCTGATCGTGGGATGTGCGGTACTCCACCCCGATGAACCAGCGAATGCGCCGGAACGTCATCTTGGTGAAATTCGTGACCGCATTGTCGGACAGGAAGGCGTTGGGCACATAAACCGGTGCCTTGTCGAACCGGCGCACCAGCGTGGAGCGAAAGTTGATCTTCTCCACCGTCCCTTCGACGATGCCATCAACGAGGATCCAGTCGCCGCGCTGGAACCGCTTTTCGGTCAGCACGAGAACGCCGGCGATCAGGTTCTTGAACAGGTCCTGCGCGCCGAGCGCCACCGCGACCCCGAACAGGCCGAGACCTGCGATGATCGGGCCGACGGCGATCCCCCAGATCTCCAGCACCGTCGCCGCACCGATCAGGATGATGCCAGCCCTGAGCGCCTTGACCAGCCATTCCAGCAGCTCGTCCGTCAGCACGCGGCGCAGACCGGTCAGCATGTTGCTGATCTGGCTGATCGCATTGTGCAGCGCCCAGAAGATCGTGATCGCGATCAGCGAGCGGACCAGCCCGTCGACCATGAAGGCGAGGTCTTCCTCCAGCCCCAGCGTCTGCCCCGCGAAATAGATGCCGGCGACGATGGGCACGAAGCTCACCGGCCCCTTGATCCCCCTGATGATCTTGTCGTCGAAGCGGGTTTCGGTGCGCTCCGCCAGCTGCGCCATCTCATGCAGCAGGAAGCGCGTGATCAGCTTGCGCAGGCCCAGAAAGGCCAGCAGCACCATGAGGGCGGTCATCACCCGGCCAATATCGACCCCGAATACGCCCTCCTGCCAGACCTCGACCACCAGCGCCCAGAATTCCTGCCCCTGCGCGCGGATTTCGGGCCAGATCTGCTGCAGGCGGTCGAGGGTGAACGGCTGTTCGGACATGCACGCGAAGGTAGGCCGGCCGGTGCCATGAGGGAACCCCGGTTGACCTTGGGCGCTTTCCGGCGAAGATGCGCCCCCATGGAACGGATTGAGGTGAGGGGTTCGATGCCTGCCTTTCTGCTTCTGTTGGTCATGGCTCTTGCCGGTCCGCTCGCCACCCCGGCCGCGGCGATGAGCGGCGAGGCCGTCGACCAGCTGATCAAGGTGCTTGAGGATCAGGCCTCCCGCGAGGCGCTGCTTGAGGAACTGCGGAGCCTGCAGGGCGAGGGCGAAGGTCAAGCCGAGGGCGAGGGAGCCGCACCCGAGCTGCCGCTGCCCGATCTCGAGCAGCTGGCCTCCCCCGGCTTCTGGGCCGAGCGTTTCGACCATCTCCGCGACCCGGCGGTGCTGGTGCCCGGGCTTGCGGGAACGGCGGCGGTCGCCTTCCTGCTGATCCTGGTGCTGTGGCTGCTGGCACGGCTGCGCGCACAGATGGTGGGCTGGTTGACGCCCCGCGGCGATGTGGAGGGGGAATTGCCGCCGGCGCCCAAGCATTCCGCCCATCTGATCGGCAAGATCATCGGCGGGGTTCGGTTCATCATCTGGGTCGTGGCTTTCTTTGCCCTGCTGGAGGTTTGGGGTTTCGGGGTGTCGGAGATCTTCGCCCAGCCCTGGTTCGAGCCGCTGGCACGCTCGGCCGTGCTCATCGCCTTCATCATCCTGCTGGCCATGATCGCCTGGGAGGTGGCCGAAGCCCGGATCGAGGCCTTCATGCATGCCGAGGATGCCAAGGGTGACCCGGTACAACGCTCCCAGCGCATCAGGACCCTGCTGCCGCTGTTCCGCAACACCTTCCGGGTCGTGCTCTGGGCCATCGTCGCGATGGTGATCCTGAGCCAGATCGGGATGAACATCGGGCCGCTGCTGGCGGGTGCGGGGATCATCGGGATCGCGGTCGGTTTCGGCGCGCAGAGCCTCGTGAAGGACATCATCACGGGGCTGTTCATCCTGATGGAGGACCAGCTTTCGGTCGGCGATGTTGTCGTCATCGCCGGCACCGGCGGGATCGTCGAGGGGATGAGCCTGCGCACGCTGCGGCTGCGCGATCTGGCCGGGAATGTCCACCTGATCCCGTTCGGCGAGATCGGGCGCGTCACCAACATGACGAAGGAATTCAGCTATTACGTCTTCGACATCGGCGTCGCCTATCGCGAAAGGGTCGACGAGGTGATCGAGGTGCTGCGCAAGCTGGACGAGGAATACCGCCAGGACCCCGAATTCGCCCAGCATATTCTTGAGCCGCTGGAGGTGCTGGGGGTCGATGGCTTCGCGGATTCGGCCGTGATCATCAAGGTGCGCTACAAGACGAAGCCGATCCAGCAATGGACCGTGGGGCGCGAGTTCAACCGCCGTATCAAGAACCGCTTCGACGAGCTGGGGATCGAGATCCCCTTCCCGCACCAGACGCTCTATTTCGGGGAGGACAAGAAGGGCGGCGCGCCGGCGGCCCGGATCCTGATGACCCAACAGGCCGAGGCGGAGCAGAAGGCCGAAACAACCACCCCGGCGCGGCGCCGAAGCCGCACGAAGAAGACCAGCGACACACCCGACCCCGACGCCGACTAGGCTCCAGACTCATAACCAATAGCAGATCGTTGCGACGAGATAGAGGCTGGC
>CAZPBH010000172.1:0-2554 GCA_964584645.1 uncultured Rhodospirillales bacterium
CGTCCACTCGTAGGCGAAGCCCGCCGGCAGGGACGTGGCGGCGATCTCTTCCAGAAGGCCGCGAACAGGATGACCGTGGCCACCAGGATCCAGAACTTGCCGTCTTCAAGCATCTCCTGCCCTCCTGCGCCGCTGCTCAGGCATCGCTCTCGCGCCGCTCAAGCGTGCGATCCACGGCCTCGCTGACCCGGGCTGCGTCGAGCTCGCGTCCCAGCACCTTGGCGACGGCCGCGGTCGCGGTTTCCTGCGCCACGTCCCGGACCGAGCCGAGTGCTGCATCCCGTGCCTTGGCGATCTTCGTCTCGGCGGTGCGGATACGCTTGAGGTCCTTCTTCGCGGCTTCGGCCAGAGCCGTCGCCTCTTCCTCGCGCCAGGCCTGCACGGCCTCGGCCGTCAGGCGTCGTGCTTCGCCATGGGCTTCAAGCAGGGCCTTCTCATAGGAGGCCTGAACCTCCTGAGCCTCGTCCCGATGGCGTTCGGCCTTCTCCAGATCGCTGCCGATCCGGATCTCGCGCTCCTCCAGCACCTCGCCGACCCGGGGCAGCGCCAGGGTCGACATCAGCCAGTAGAGCACGCCAAAGGCGATCAGCAGCCAGACGATCTGCGAGGGGAAGGTCGAGACGTCGAGCTGGGGCATGCCCGCTTCGGCCACGCCCGGCAGGGAAAAGGCGAGCGCGCCAAGGGCCGTGGCCGTGACGACGGATCGAGGGCGGGTCAGATGCCGCAAGGCCTGCATCCTGCTGGGGCGTCCCGTCCGGTTCAGACGAACAGGATCAGGAAGGCGATCAGCAGGGCGAACAGCGCCACCGCTTCGGTCAGCGCGAAGGCGAGAATGCCGATCGGGAAGACCGTATCGCGGGCGGCCGGATTGCGACCGACGGCCGTGATGAAGGCCGAGAACAACAGGCCGAGGCCGATCCCGACCCCGAACAGGGGAAGCACGGCAAGGCCGGCACCGATCTGCTTGGCTGCTTCAACGTCCATGAAACTGATCCTTCTTGGTTCTGGGGAGGTGGAAAACGAGGTTGAGGCAATGGCGCATCGTCCGACCCGTCAGTGCAGGTCGATCGCGTCCTTGAGATAGAGGCAGGTGAGGATGGTGAACACATAGGCCTGCAGCACGGCCACGAGGATCTCGAACGCCACGAGGGCCACATTCACCGCAATCGGCAACAGGCCCAGCACATATCCCAGCGCGCCGAAGGCGCCTGCCAGCATGATCGTGAAGGTGGCAAAGACATACATCATCGTGTGCCCGGCCATCATGTTGGCGAAGAGCCGGATCGACAGGCTGACGGGCCGCGTCAGATAGCTCAGCACCTCGATGGGCACCAGCAGCGGCGCCAGCCAGAGCGGCGCGCCATGCGGCATGAAGAAGCTGAAGAAGTGGAGGCCGTGGCGCACCAGCGCGATCACGGTGACCACCACGAACACCATCAGCGCCAGCGTGAAGGTCACCACGATATGGCTGGTGAAGGTGAAGCTGAAGGGGATCATCCCCAGCAGATTGCCGAGCAGCACGATCATGAAGATCGAGAAGATGAACGGGAAGTATTTCAGGCCCTCATGGCCGACATTGTCGCGGATCATCCCGCCGATGAAATTGTAGAGCAGCTCGGCCAGGGCCTGTGCGCGTCCCGGGACCATCGCCCGGTTACGCATCCCGGCGGTGAACAGCAGCACCGTCAGCGCCACCGCGATGCCCATGAACAGGGCCGCATTGGTGAACGACACATCCACGCCCGCCACCTCGATGGGGACGATCGGCTTGACGTCGAACTGGTCGAGCGGGGACTTGGCCAACGCTTGGGTCTTCCTTGCTACCTACTCTTCATCCGGCGCGGTTCCCGAAGGGGCCTTGCCCGATGTCGTCTCTTGCTCCTCCCGCCGGCGATAGCCGACGGCCATCCCCAGGCCGCTGACCGCACGGTAGATGTTGACCATGCCGGCACCGGCGCCGAGGAAGAACATCACGATCAGGCCCCAGGGGCTGCTGTCGAACGTGCTGTCGATCAGCAGGCCCAGCCCGACCCCGACGATGAGGGCGGAGACCATCTCGATCCCGATGCGAAATCCCTTGCCAAGCCAGCCTTGCGTACTGGAGACGTCCGCCTCGTCCCCATCGGCCGCGCGCGTGCCCGGGCTGCGGGAGCGGAGGCGGTCGCGGGCAGCCGCAAGTCGCTCGTCAAGGTCATTCACCGTGCCCGGATTTGGGCAGGCCGGTGGCCCTGTCAATCCAGCGCTGCCACCCAGCCGTGCATGGCGGATCGGCGCGGATCGGGCAGATCAGCCCGCGCGCGCCAGGCTCGGGGCGAGGGCCGGGGTCTGCTCGGCCATTTCTGCCGCCCGGCCGAGATCGACCGAGACCAGTTGCGACACGCCGCGCTCCGGCATGGTCACGCCATAAAGACGGTCCATCCGCGCCATCGTCATGCGGTGGTGCGTGACGACCAGAAAGCGTGTCACACCGCTTTGCGCCAGTTCCTCCAGCAGGGTGCAGAACCGGTCGGTGTTGGCATCGTCCAGCGGCGCGTCGACCTCGTCGAGAATGCAG
>CAZPBH010000172.1:2564-3828 GCA_964584645.1 uncultured Rhodospirillales bacterium
AGATGGGTGCCGGGTTGGTCAGGAACACGGCAAAGAGCAGGGCCAGCGCGGTCAGCGCCTGCTCGCCCCCCGACAGCAGCGAGAGCGAGGCGAGTTTCTTGCCCGGCGGGCTCGCGAGGATCTCCAGCCCGGCGCCCAGCGGATCGTCATGATCGATGAATTCGAGCCGTGCCTCGCCGCCCCCGAAAAGCCGGGTGAACAGCTCTGCAAAATGACCGTTCACGGCCGTGAAGGCAGCTGTCAGCCGGCCGCGCGCGTCCTGGTTGATCTTCGCGATCGCGCGGCGCAGCTTGGCGATCGCCTGTTCCAGATCGGCTTTCTCTGCCGTCAGCCGGTCGCGTTCGGCCCCGAGCGCGCTCGCTTCTTCTTCGGCGCGGAGATTGACCGCACCGAAGCGGTCACGCTCACGCAGCAGCCGCTCGACCTGTCCGGCTGCGTCCTCCGCATGGCCGTCGGCGGGGGCCGGACCGTCGCGGGCGACCAGCTCGGCCACGCTCAGGCCGATTTCCTCGCGCACCCGTTCATCAAGGCTGGCGGCCTCCCGTTCGGCGGCGGCGAAATCGCTCTGGCGGCCGGCGCGCCGTTCACGCATTTCGCCCAGCTTGCGCTCTTCCTCGCGCTGGGATGCCTCGGCCGCGCGGTCGGCATTTTCCGCCTGCCCGAGGGCGTCGGAGGCCAGTCGCGCCTTGCCTTCGGCTACCTCGAGGGCTGAACGAAGGGCGGTCTCGTCGGCCTCGACATCCTCGGCCGCCAGCGCTTCAACCCGCGCGCGCAAGGGCGCGATGCGCCCGGTCAGCTCCTGCTTCCGGGCCTCGGCCTGGGTGCGTGCGCTCGCCAGCTCGTCCAGCTCGCGGCCAAGGCGGTCGAGCCGATCCTGGCAACGATCGGCCTCCCGCTCCGCCTCCCGCAGGCGCGCTTCGGCCTCGGCGAGCCGCGTGCGGGCCCCCTCCACCTCACGGGCCAGCGCATCGGTTGCGCTGGCGTCATCGCTGCCCTCATCGGCAACCTCGCCCAGATCGGCGAGCGCGGTGCGGGCGGCATCCAGCTCGCCCTCGATTCGCTCAAGGCGCGCGCGGTCCTCCTCGGCCCCGGCGAGCGTGCGTTTCTGCCGGGAGTCGGCCTCTTCAAGTGCCGTCGCACAGCGGCGCTGGGTGCGTTCCGCCTCACGCAGCGCGGTCTCCGCTGCCCCATGGCGCTGGCGCACCGCCATCAGCGCATGGCGGCCGGCCTCATGGGCGGCTTTCGAGGCTGCGAGAGCGTCGGC
>CAZPBH010000172.1:3838-5209 GCA_964584645.1 uncultured Rhodospirillales bacterium
CGCGCGCAACCTCCTCGGCGAGCCGCGCCTGTTCGTTGCGTAGCCGCAGGCGCTCGGCCGCGCGGCGTGTTCCATCGGTTCCGGCCGCGGCCGTCATCGCGCCCGACCCGTCCCAGCGCCAGATGCCGCCCTCGGGTGTCACCAGAGCGTGGCCGGGCGGAAGCTGCGGCTGCAGTCGGCCGGCGATGGCGGCATCATCGACCAGACCAAACCGGTCGAGACGGGCGCGCATGAAATCGGGGGCCGTGACATGGGTGCTGAGTGCGGGGATGCCCTCAGGCAGGGCCGGGGCCGGCAGGTCGTGATCGAGATGATGCCAGCAGCCGTCCTTGCCGGTTTCCGCCTCGCTGCCCATCGCCGCTGCCAGCGCGGTCTCCAGCCCCGGAGCGACGCTGAGCCCGGCCAGCCGGTCGGACCCCGCTTCGCCCTCTTCGCCCAGAGCGGCGAGGGCCGCCTCCACACCGCGCAGACGCCCCTGAAGGCCGCGGTGATCGGCCTCGGCCCGGCCCAGCGCGGCCTCGGCGGCCTTAGCTGCAGCGCGTGCCTCGGGCAGGGCGCTGGCGGCCGCCTCCATCTCGGCCCGGGCGTGCCCGAGCCGGCTGTCAGCCTGACCAAGCTGGGCCCGCGCCTCGATAACCGCCTGATCGGCTGCGTCGAGGTTGAGCGTGGCAAGCCGCTCACTGACCTTCGCCCGCTCGCGTTCCAGCGTTTCCACCGACTGGCTCAGGCGGCTTCTTTCACGTTCGAGCCGGGCGCGGCTCGCGCGGGCTGCTTCGGCGCGAGCCTGGGCTGCACTCAGCGCGGCAGCCCGTTCCTCGGCCTCGTTGCGCAGGGCGGCGCATGCGCTTTCGGTCTGGGTGAGAATCGCTTGCCGCTCCGGCAGGCTGTCTTTCAGGGCCGCATGTTCCTGCCTGGCCTCCTCCGCGCGGCGCGCGAGGTCGTCAAGAGCCCGTGCTGCTTCGGCGACGTCGGTCTCGGCCTCCTGCAGGCGCCGTTCGGTGTCGGCCCGATCAGCCCGGAGGCGTGCGCCTGCCGCTTCGCGTGCCTCGGCCTCGGTGCGCAGACGCTGGGCGGCCGCTGCGGCGGCGATGGCGGCCTCACGCAGCTTCGGCACTTCGGCCGCTGCGGTCGTGCGGCGGCTGGAGATGGCGGCAATCCCGGCCATCACGGGGCGGATCGCGGCCTCCAGCTCCTCTAGGTCGGCGCGGATAGCCTTGCGCTGTTCGGCCAGGCCGGCAGCCTGCAGGCGGTAGAGCACGCTGCGGGCGGCGTCGATCCGCCGGGCGATACTGCGATAGCGGGCGGCCTCGCGCGCCTGCCGGTTCAACTGGGCAAGCTGGCCTTCCATCTGGGCCAGCAGATCATCCAGCC
>CAZPBH010000173.1:0-5192 GCA_964584645.1 uncultured Rhodospirillales bacterium
GCTGCGTGTCCAGCAGGTCGATCTGGGGGATCGCGGAATCTTCCACCGGGTTCAGGCGGGGCCGCTGGCCGAGACGGCGGCCGAGGCGGCCTGCGCCGAGATCCGCGGCAACAGCCCGGGCGGGTGCATTCTTGTCCGGCCCTGAGCCCGACCGCCGGGTGGTGACACCCGGTCGAACGCGCGCCCTGATCATCGGCTGCGCGGGGCTCGACTTCACGCCGGATGAAGCCCGGTTCATCGCCGAGTTCTACCCCTATGGCCTGATCCTGTTCCGGCGCAACATCGCGGCCCCCGAACAGGTGCGCGGGCTTGCACGGCAGTTTCGGTCAATGACGGGCCGTGCGCTCGCCCCGGTGATGATCGATCAGGAAGGCGGGCGCGTTGCCCGGCTCGGCCCGCCGCACTGGCCCGAATTTCCGCCGGCCGGCAGCTTTGGCTGCCGCTTCGACCAGGACCCTGCCGGGGCGATGGCTGCCGCCCATGACAATGCGCGGGCCATCGCTGATGTCCTTCGGGAGCTTGAGATCACCCATGCCGCCGCCCCGGTGCTCGATCTCCGGCTGCCCGGGATGCACGACATCATCGGTGATCGTGCCTTCGGCGCCGACCCGGCGATGGTTGCAGCGCTGGGCCGCAGCTGGCTGGCGGGCCTGAATGCCGGCGGTGTGCATGGCATCATCAAGCATGTGCCGGGCCATGGGCGGGCGACCCTCGACAGCCATGAGGCGCTGCCTGTTGTCGAGGCCGCGCGCGAGGTGCTGCTGGCCGAGGACGGGGTCCCGTTTCGCGCGCTCGCCCATGCGCCCTTCGCGATGACGGCCCACATCACCTATACGGCCCTCGATGCTGACAGGCCGGCCACGTTGTCGGCCAGCGTGATGCAGGATTTCGTGCGCGGCGCGCTGGGCCTGACGGGCCTGATCATGACCGACGATCTCTCGATGAAGGCTCTCAGCGGAACGATGGCGGAGCGCGGGCGCGCGGCGCTGGCGGCCGGTTGCGATGTCCTGCTCCACTGCAATGGCGCGATGGAGGAGATGCGCGCCCTCGCCGCCGTGGCTCCTGTGCTGGAAGACCTCGCGCTGCGGCGGGCCGGCGTGCCGCCGCCCGTGCCCGGGGCGCTTGCCGCATGAGCGAGATCCTCTCCTTTGATGCCAAGCTGCGCGAGATCGAGGGCGACGGGCAGCTGGTGCTCGATCTGGATGGCTATGACGGGCCGATCGACCTGCTTCTGACCCTGGCGCGCGAGGCCAAGATCGACCTCACCGCACTGTCGATCACGGTGCTGGCCGACCAGTATATCGCCTTCATCGAGCGGGCCCGGAAACTGCGGCTGGAACTGGCGGCGGATTACCTCGTGATGGCTGCCTGGCTCGCCTGGCTCAAATCGAAGGCGCTGCTGCCCGATCATGGGGGCGAGGATGATGAGGAGGCGCTGCCCGACGCGGCCCGGCTCGCCTTCCAGATGCGCCGGCTGGCCGCCGTGCAGAAGGCCGCGGTCGATCTCAGTGAGGGGACCTTGCTCGGCACGGCAAGATTTGCGCGCGGTGCACCGGAGCCGATCGCCCCCGTTACAAAGGCTGTGCCCGATATCACGCTGCTTGATCTGCTGCAGGCCTATGGCCGCCTCGAGCGGCGGCGCGACGTGGAGAGCTATGCAGTCAACCGCTTCCCGCTGATGACGGTCGACGAGGCGCTGGAGCGGCTGTCGCGCGTGCTGGGGCCGATCCCGGCCTGGGTCGATCTCGCCCGGTTCCTGCCGCAACACGAGAACCCGCTGCAGCAGCGTGCGGCCCTGGCAGCCACATTCGGCGCGGGGCTGGAGTTGGCCAAGCGCGGGGAGGTGGAGCTGCAGCAGGCCGGAGCCTTCGCCCCCATCATGATCCGTCGGCGCACCCGCCCGCGCGAGGAAGGGGAAGAGGATCAGCAAGTGGATGGCCAAGAGGGCGGGCCATGAGCGGTATCGAGGACCGTCTGGCCCAGCTGCGCCTTGTCGAGGCGGTGCTGTTCGCCTCGGCCGAGCCGGTGACGATCCATGATCTGCGCCGGCGCCTTCCGCCCGAGGCCGATCTGCCGGACCTGCTGGCCGAGCTTCAGGCGCATTATCAGGCCCGTGGCGTGGTGCTGGAGCGCCATGGCGATGCCTTCGCCTTTCGCACGGCCGATGATCTGGCCCATCTGCTGCAGCCCGAACGCCGGAAGAAGAAGCCGCTCAGCCGCGCCGCGACCGAGACGCTGGCGGTCATCGCCTATCACCAGCCGGTCACGCGCGCCGAGATCGAGGATATTCGCGGCGTCGCACTGGCCAAGGGGACCCTCGATACGCTGCTGGAGCATGGCTGGGTGCAGCCCGGCGGACGGCGCGAGACGCCGGGCCGGCCGCTGACCTGGGTCACGACACGGGCATTTCTCGACCATTTCGGGCTGGAGAGCCTGCGCGATCTGCCGGGCATCGAGGAGATGCGGGCCTCGGGCCTGCTCGACCGCAGCAGCCTGCCGCTCTTCGACCGTGACGAGGACGAGGCAGCAAGCGAGGACGGTGGAGAGACCAATGGCGATGAGGGCGCCGATCCGGGCGAAAGCGACGCAGCCCTCTCCGAATAACGCAGGGTCGCAGGCCCGGACCCCGTGCAATCCGGAGCTGACCGGGCTATATCGCTGGTGAGAAAAGACATGTGGCGAAGCCGGTCGAGGGCTTCGGGACCCCGCATGCAGGAGGCGTTACATGGGTACCTTCAGCATCTGGCACTGGCTGATCGTTCTGGTCGTGGTGGTTCTGCTGTTCGGCGGCGGCGGCAAGATACCGCGGATCATGGGCGACATTGCCAAGGGCATCAAATCCTTCCGCCAGAACGTCAAGGACGACGATTCGGGCGAGGAGAAGGAGACAGCCAAGATCGACCGGACGGAAGGCTCCAAGGACGAGACCGCCCGGAGCTGAACCCGGACCTGATCCGGGCCTGATGGACGCATCGGGCCGGAACCTGTCCATGTCAACACCGGGATGGAGCGGTTTCGCACATTTCCCTCCGGGTGCGACCCGTTCCAGCCGGGTGCGTGGCCCCGGACCTCTTCTCAAGGATTGCTTGTGCTCTCGATCGGCTGGCCCGAACTGTTCCTGATTTCCGTGGTCACGGTGATTGTCGTGGGCCCGAAGGAGCTGCCGCGCGTTCTGAAGGCCGTGCGCGCCTTCATGCGCAAGGGCCGTGAACTGGCCGGGGAGTTTCAGGCCGGTATCGACACCATGATCCGGGAAAGCGAGCTTGACGATGTGCGCCGCCAGGTCGACCGGGTCCGCCGGTTCGATCTGGAGCGCGAGGTGAAGAACCAGATCGATCCGGGCGGCGAGATGGACAAGGCGCTGGCCGAGGATGCGCGCGCCCTGACCCATGGCCCCTCGACACCGGCTGTCGCGAAGCCCGATGCCGCGAAGCTCGATGCAGGGGAGGCGCCGGCGCCGACCGAGCCGCGCCCGGAGCCTGACAAACGCTCCAGGGCCGAGGGCAGCGAGACACCGCCTGCATGAGCGAGGATCTGCTCGACGACAAGAAGATGCCGCTGCTGGACCATCTGGTTGAGCTGCGCCAGCGCCTGCTCTATGCCTTTGGCGGGCTGGTCGTGGCCTTTTTCCTGTGCTTCTGGTTCGCCGATCCGATCTTCAACTTTCTCGTCGATCCGCTGGCCGACATGTGGGCGGAACAGACGGACCGGCGGCTGATCTTCACGGCCCTTCATGAAAAGTTCTTCACCAATGTGAAGGTGGCGTTCTTTGCGGCCTGCTTCCTCGCCTTCCCGCTGATCGCCACACAAATCTGGCTGTTCGTGGCCCCCGGTCTCTACCGGCACGAGAAAGCCGCCCTGCTGCCGTTCCTGGTGGCCACACCGGTGATGTTCTTCGCCGGCGGGGCCTTCGTCTATTACCTGGTGCTGCCGGTGGCGTGGAGTTTCTTCGCAGGCTTCGAGCAGCTGGCCCAGCCCGGGCAGCTGGCCATCGAGCTGGAGCCGAAGGTGAACGAGTATCTGGCGCTGACCATGCGTCTGCTCTTCGCCTTCGGGATCGCCTTCGAACTCCCGGTCCTGCTGGTGCTGCTGGCGCGGGTCGGGATCGTGAGCGCAGCCGGGCTGGCGCAGTACCGCCGCTACGCCATCGTGCTGGCCTTTGTTGCCGCTGCCATCCTGACCCCGCCCGATCCGCTGAGCCAGATCGGGCTGGCGGTGCCGATCATCCTGCTCTACGAATCCTCGATATGGATTGCCCGGTGGATCGAGAAGCGGCAGGCCGAACGCCAGGCCGACGAGGATGACGCCGGGGACGCCAGCTGAGCCGCATAACCCGCATCATCACGGCCCCTGTTCATGATCGACCCGAAACTGGTTCGCGAGGACCCCGCCCGCCTCGATGCTGCTCTGGCACGCCGGGGCGCTGAGCCTGAAGGTATGAATCTATCATCGCTCGACGAGCAACGTCGCCGTGCATTAACAAGCGCACAGGGTACAAAAGAGAAGATCAACCAACTTTCGAGGTCTGTTGGTGAAGCAAAACGTAAAGGCAACGAAGCATTTGCATCTGGAGCTATGGCCGAGGTTGTGCGGCTAAAAAAAGTGCTAAGTGAATACGAAGAGTACGCGCAAACACAGGAAGCATCACTTCAAGCGATTCTTGAAAATCTGCCCAATATCCTCGACGATGACGTGCCAGACGGGCCCGATGAAAGCGCCAATGTCGAGTTCCGCCGCTGGGGTGAGGTCACCCGCGCCGAAGGCCCCGATCATCTGGAAATTGGCGAGAAGCTCGGCCTGCTGGATGGCGAGCGGGCCGCGCGCATGGCCGGGGCACGCTTCACTATCCTGAGTGGTGCGTTGGCACGGCTGGAGCGGGCGCTCGGCCAGTTCATGCTCGACCTCCACACCTCGGAGCACGGCTATACCGAGATTTCCCCGCCCTTGCTGGTGCGCGAGGGCGCGCTGTTCGGCACCGGCCAGCTGCCAAAATTCGCCGAAGACTCCTTCCAGACCCGCGATGAGCGCTGGCTCATTCCGACCGCCGAGGTGCCGCTGACCAACATGGCGGCCGAGGAAATCCTCCCGCGCGAGGCGCTGCCCTTGCGCTACACGGCCCTGACACCCTGCTTTCGGGCGGAGGCGGGCTCGGCCGGGCGGGACACGCGCGGCATGCTGCGCCAGCACCAGTT
>CAZPBH010000174.1:0-5190 GCA_964584645.1 uncultured Rhodospirillales bacterium
GGCCTCCAGATGCGCCAGCGCGCGCAGCAGATCCTCGGCCCAGCCCTCATAGAGCCGGGTCAGCGCGCCGTCCTTCTGGCGCAGGGCCTGCCGGCGCTGCGCTTCGGTCTCCGCCGCTGCAAGGTCGGCGATGGCCTCCGCCTGGGCCAGGTCGAGCTTGCCGTTCAGGAAGGCCCGCCGGCTGAATTCCCCCGGCTCGGCCGGGCGAAGGCCGTCGAGCTGCGCCAGCGCCGCCATCAGCGCTGCCATGACCGCCCGCCCGCCATGGACATGAAGCTCCACCACATCCTCGCCGGTGAAGCTGGCGGGCCCGGCAAAGGCCAGCACCAGCCCCTCATCGATCCCCTCGCCGCTCACCGGGTCGGCCAGACGCCGCAGCACCGCCCGGCGCCGTTCTGGGGCGGTGGTCCCCGTGAGTGCTGCGAGGGCGGCAAAGGCTTTCGGCCCCGACAGCCTCAGGATCGCAACCCCGGCGCGGCCGGGGGCGGTGGCCGGGGCAAAGATGGTCTCGGCGTTCATGGGCGTTCGCTGCGCTCAGCCCTTCTTGCGCGGGTTCCTGGGTCCCTTCTGCTGTTGGGGTTCTTCACCCGCCTCCCCCGGCTGGCTGCGGCTCGCATAGGCGCTGGTCGCCTCGGCAAGCTGGCTCATGAAGGCGCGCTGCATCTGCTCCCAGCCCTTCATGGTCGCCGGCAGCCAGGTTTCCACCATCGCCTCGGGGTCCATGGCGTCGATATTGGCCTTCAGCCGGGCCTCCATGGCGTCGATCAGGTTTTTCTGCATCGGGGCGATATCGGGCAGCCCCAGAAAGCTGCGGGCTTCCTCGGGCGTGCAGTCGATGTCGATGGTGATTTTCATGATGGCCTCTCCCCTGCCCTGCCTTGGCGTGCCCGCTCGCCGGGCCAACCTCAGCTAGCATGAGTGAAAACCGGTTGAAAGACGCGACCAGCCCCTACCTGCTGCAACATGCCGACAATCCGGTGCACTGGCGCGCCTGGGGGCCTGAGGCTCTGGAAGAGGCGCGGGCTGCGAACAAGCCGATCCTGCTGAGCATCGGCTACGCCGCCTGCCATTGGTGCCATGTGATGGCGCATGAGAGCTTCGAGGATGAAGCCATCGCCGCCCAGATGAATGACGGGTTCATCCCGATCAAGGTCGATCGCGAGGAACGCCCGGATATCGACATGATCTATCAGCAGGCGCTGGCGCTGCTGGGCCAGCACGGCGGCTGGCCGCTGACGATGTTCCTGACGCCCGAGGGCAAGCCGTTCTGGGGCGGGACCTATTTTCCGCCCGAGCCGCGTTATGGCCGGCCGGGCTTTCCCCAGGTGCTGCACGCGCTCACCACCGCCTGGGCCGCCCAGCAGGACGAGGTCGCCCGCAACAATGACCTGCTGATGGACGGGCTGGCGAAGCTGCAGCAGGTCGAGGAGGACGGCCCGGCGATCACGGCCGAGCTGCTCGACCAGTGCGCGGCCCATTATGTCGAGGCCTGCGATCCGATCCATGGCGGGCTCGCCGGCGCGCCGCGCTTTCCCCAGCCCAGCCTGTTCCGTTTCCTGTGGCGCGATCATCTGCGCCGCCCCGACAGCGAGGGCGGTCAACGCAGCGGGCTGGCCGCGCGCAAGGCGCTGACGGGCATGAGCCTGGGCGGCATCTATGACCATCTGCGCGGCGGCTGGGCGCGCTACAGCACCGATGGCGAATGGCTCGTCCCGCATTTCGAGAAGATGCTCTATGACAACGCCCAGCTGGTGGCGCTGGCGACGGAGGTCTGGCAGGGCACGCGCGATCCGCTGCTGGCAGCGCGTGTGGCGGAAACCCTGGATTGGATCGCTGCCGAAATGATCGCCGAGGGCGGCGGCTTCGCGGCCACGCTCGACGCCGACAGCGAAGGCGAGGAAGGCCGGTTCTATGTCTGGACCGCCGAGGAGATCGTCGCGGTGCTGGGGCCCGAGGATGCCCGGACCTTCGCCGCCGCCTATGATGTGCGCGCGGGCGGAAACTGGGAGGGCAAGACGATCCTCAACCGCCTGCATGGCGCCGACACCTGGCTGGGCGAGGAACGGGAGGCCGAGCTGGCGGCGATGCGCGCGAAGCTGCTGGACGCCCGCGCAGCCCGCATCCGCCCCGGCTGGGACGACAAGGTGCTGGCCGACTGGAACGGGCTGATGATCGCGGCCGCAGCACAGGCGGCCTTCGCCTTCGACCGGCCGGATTGGTGGGAAATGGCCACCACAGCCTATCGTTTTGTTGTCGAAACATTGGGTACCCCGGAGGGTCGGCTCTACCATGGCTGGCGTGCCGGGCAGCTTGGCGACGCGCCCGGGATGCTCGACGATTATGCCGGCATGATCACGGCCGCGCTTACCCTGCATGAGCTGAGCCCTGTCTTTGGCGGCCCCACCCGGGACTGGCTGGCCGATGCCAGCACCTGGACCGCCACGCTCGATGCGCAGTTCTGGGACAAGGCAGCGGGCGGCTATTTCTTCACCGCCGAAGATGCCGAAACCCTGATCGTGCGCACCAAATCGGCGACCGACAACGCCACCCCGTCCGGCAACAGCCTGATGGTCGAGGCGCTCCACCGCCTTTACCTGCATACGGGCGAGGCCCGCCATGCCGAGCGCGCGCGTGCGCTGATCGATGCCTTCCGGGGCAGCTTCCGGCGCGGCTTCTTCAGCCTGTCCGGGTTGATGAGCGGCAGCCTGTTCATCGACCGGGCCCAGCAGGTGGTGCTGGTCGGGCACGCCGACGATCTGCAGCCCTTCATCGCCGCACTACGCCATCAGAGCCTGCCCCAGCTTGTGCTTCAGATCGTCGAACCCGGCACGGAACTTCCGCCGCACCACCCGGCTGCCGGCAAGGGCCAGCAGGGCGGCCAGCCGACCGCCTATATCTGCCGTGGACCCACCTGTTCGGCACCCGTCACCGATGCCGGCGCGCTCGCCGAGGCCCTCGCCTGAGGTCGGGTCCGATCAGATGATCCCGTCTGCCCGGAATGGGCTCGGAGGCCCTCTGCCCTAATCCACCAGCAATACGGTCGAGCCGGTGGTCTCGCGGGCTTCCAGCGCGCGATGGGCGGCGGCGACCTCCTTCAGCGGGAAACTCTGATTGACGTTGATCTTCACTGCCCCGCGATGGACCACCTCGAACAGATCAGCGGCGGCCTGCATCAGGTTCTCGCGCGTGTCGGTGTAGTGGAACAGCGTCGGCCGGGTCAGATAGAGCGAGCCCTTCGCCGCCAGGATGCCGGTCTCGATCGGCTCCACCGGCCCGCTCGCCTGGCCATAGCTGACCATCAGCCCGCGCGGACGCAGGCAGTCCAAGCTCTTCATGAAGGTCGCCTTGCCGACCGAATCATAGACCACATAACAGCCCTTGCCGTCGGTCAGGCGCCAGACCTTCTCCGGCCAGCCCTCATCGCTGTACAGAAGGGGGTGATCGCAGCCATGGGCGGCGGCCAGCTTCGCCTTCGCCTCGCTGCCCACCGTACCGATCACCCGTGCCCCGAGGCTCTTCGCCCACTGGCACAGGATCAGCCCGACCCCGCCCGCGGCCGCGTGGACGAGGATCACGTCATCGGCCTTCACCCGCCAGGTTGACCGCAGCAGGTACTGCGCCGTCATGCCCTGCAGCATCATCGCCGCAGCCTGCCGGTCGTTCACCCAGCTCGGCAGCGGCACCAGCTTGTCGGCCGCGATCAGCCGCTCCTCCGCATAGGCACCGGGCACATTGGCCGCATAGGCGACCCTGTCGCCGGGCTTGAGCGCGCGCACGCCGCTGCCGACACTGACGACCTCCCCCGCCGCCTCCATGCCCAGGATCAGCGGGCCGTCGCCGGCCAGCGGATAAAGCCCGGTACGGTGATAGACATCAATATAGTTGAGGCCGACCGCCTTGTGCCTGACCCGCACCTCACCGGCGCCGGGTTCGCCAAGCTCGACCTCCTGCCAGACGAAATTTTCCGGCCCGCCGGGGGCGGACAGGACGGCGGCATGCACCATGATCGGGATCCTCGAGAAACGCTGTGCGCCGCGGCGCGGCTAGAGCAGGTGCTGGCGGAAGAAATCGACCGTGCGCTGATTGGCCAGAACGGCCGCATCGGCATCGTAATGCTCGCCGCCGACGCGCGCGAAGGCATGATCGACACCCGGATAGCTGTGCAGCGTCACCAGCGGGTTGGTGCCCAGTGACTCCTTCATCTGCGCCTGCACCTCTTTCGGCACGAACCCGTCTTCCTCGGCGATGTGCAGCATCAGCGGCTTGGTGATCGCGCTGGCCTCGTCGAGCAACGCATCGAGGCCGACCGCGTAATAGCCCACCCCGGCATCGGCGTCCGAGCGGGTGGCCATCAGGTAGGTCAGCTTGCCGCCGAGGCAGTACCCGGTCGCCCCGACCTTGCCGGTGACGGTGTCATGCGCGCGCAGCCAGCCCAGCGCGGCGATCAGATCCTCCACACCCCTGGTTTCGTTGAAGGCATTGAACAGGCTGAAGGCCTTGTCCCATTCTTCCTTCGACTGGTCGGTGATGTCGACCCCCGGCTCGATCCGCCAGAAGATGTCGGGGCAGAGCGCGACATAGCCGGCGGCGGCATAGTCGTCGCAGATGTCGCGCATCACCTTGTTGACGCCGAAGATCTCCTGGATCACCAGCATGCCGGCGCCGTTGGGGTTCCTGGGCGTGGCGAGATAGGCGCCGAAGCTGCCGCCATCGGCGGCCTGGATGGTCACATTGGTGGTCATGATCGCTCCCCTCCCGGCTGCTGGGGTCCCTTGTGTGACTGGCCGATTCGGCCCCGGACGTGCCCGCGCTATATAGCGGCCAGCCTTCCTCTTGTCGATCAGGGCTTTGGGGGCACCGGCTCTTCCAGGATATCACGCGCGGCAAAACCGTCATGGACATTGGTGGGCGGACCCGCCGCCTGCCTCATGTCGGGCGAGGCGAGCGGCCCGGTATCCTCTCCCTCGCTGTCCTCGTCCTGGGTCGCCTGCGGGTCGAGGGCCACGGTCTCCGGTGTCGTGCGGATGCCGGTCAGGGTGTAGCTCACCCGTTCTTCCTCCTCGACGCGCTCGCGCAGAACAAGCCGAGCCCCAACCCCGACCATGCCGCCGATCAGCGCCAGAAAGGCCAGCGCGAACAGACCCTTGGGACCAAAGATCTGCATCGCCGCCCCGCCGCCGAAGGATCCTG
>CAZPBH010000175.1:0-843 GCA_964584645.1 uncultured Rhodospirillales bacterium
ACCGGCAGGCCACGCAGCGCCACAGGCTCGACCGGGCGCATCAGCACGAAGGCATAGACGGTGCGCTCCCGCCGCGTCGAGGGGCCGTAGAACTGCCATGGGGCAAGCCCGGCCTCCGTGCCGAAGATCGCCTCGCCATGGACCTGCGTCCAGGCCGCGAGGGCTTCCAGCCTTGCCGCCTGTTCGGGAACGATCCCCCCGACGCCATCGGGGCCGATGTTCAGTAGCAGATTGCCGCCGCGGCCCGCCACCTCGCACAGGGTGTGGATCAGCCGGGTGGGGCTCTTATAGGCGGTATCGGCGGTGTTGTTGCCCCAGCTTTCATTCATCGTCAGGCAGGTTTCCCACAAGCCGCCGGGGGGCTCGGGCGGGATGAACTGTTCGGGTGTCGCGTAATCGCCGTGCTCCGGCAGTCGGTCGTTGATCAGGATACCGGGCTGCAGCGTGCGGATCATCGCGTCCAGCTCATCGACCTGCCATAGCTCGGGCGCGCGCTCCCAACTTCCGTCGAACCAGAGGATGTCGATCGGCCCATAGCCGGTCAGCAGCTCATGAAGCTGGGCCTTCATCCGCTCCATGAATCGGGCCCAGCCGGCTTCGCTGGCGGCGGGATACTGGCCGAAGACATAGGGCTTGTCCTCTTCGCGGAAGGCCGGGTAGTCCGGATCGCTCCAGTCGGGGAGCGAGAAATAGAGCCCCACTTTCAGCCCATGCGCCCGGCACGCCTCGACAAAGGCCCGGACCATGTCGACCCCTTCGAGCCGATAATCCTTCGTGGCCGTCGGCCACATGCAGAAGCCGTCATGATGCTTGGTTGTCATGATCGCATAGCGCGCACCCGTC
>CAZPBH010000175.1:853-5161 GCA_964584645.1 uncultured Rhodospirillales bacterium
TCCGCGCGGCCGCCTCGATCCAGCGCGCGGCCGCCTGCGGGTCGGGGGCAAAACCGGCCGCGTTGGCGTGATAGGCCGCAACCGGCACGTCATGCACATAGGGCAGGGTCATCACGCCACCGACCAAATGCCAGGAGGCGTCCCATCCGGCCTTCGCATAGGGGCCGAAATGAACGAACAGGCCCAGCCCCGACCCCCGGAACCAGCTTTGGCGGCTTTCCATGCGATGCCTCCCTCATGACTATTGTTTTCCTGCAAAATGAGCCGGAAACCGCATCAGGGGAAGGCCAGGGACGATTGCGCCCGCCTTGCGACTCTTGTAGCCCGATATCCGCGTCCGTATGTCACGGGCGATAACCAAAGGGGCCCAAGCCCCGAAAGCAAAAAGCCCGTCATGGGCGTTCCTGGGAGGAGTTCATATCCATGCGTTTTCGCACCCTACTTGCGTTCTCCGTGTGCCTTGCCGCCATCGCGGCGACCCAGCACGGCCACGCCCAATCCGCTTCCGAAACCCAGCTGGCGCAGGCCGGCCGGCTGGAAGAGATCGTGGTCACGGCCCGGAAGCGCGAAGAATCCATTCAGGATGTGCCCATCGCCATCACCGCGTTCAGCGAGGCCGAATTCGAGCGGCTTCAGGCCCGTGATCTGCGCGATCTCTCCTCCATCGCGCCCTCGGTCGTGATCAACCCGGTCGGCGGGGTTCCGGGCGGGGCGGGCATCTCGATCCGCGGCATCGGTACCTTCGAGATCGAGAAGACCAACGAACCCAGCGTCGGCGTGACGCTGGACGGGGTGTTCATCGGCTCGAACACCAACGCGCTCCTGAACGCCTTCGACATCGAACGTGTGGAAATCCTGCGCGGCCCGCAGGGCGTGCTGTTCGGCCGCAACACGACGGCGGGGCTCATCAATGTCGTGCGCTCCAAACCCAGCCGCGAAGAGCTGGACATCAAGGCCTCGGCCACGGTCGGCAGTTTCGAGCAGCGGGATTTCCGCGGTCGGGTGCTGGCGCCGCTGGGGGAGCAGTTCGCGATCAAGCTCTCCGGTTATTCGCTCCAGGATGACGGGTTCTATGACAACCTGACGCTCAACCGTGATGCGGGCGGGCGCGATTATCTCGGCTTCGGGGCCGGGGCGCGCTGGTGGCCGAGCGATAATCTCGACATCTATCTGTTCTACGAGCGCCTTGAGGACAACAGCGAGCTGGGCACCACGCGCAACGCCGCGGTGCCGGGTCTGGGCCTCGCCTGCGACGTCTTCGGTGAATGTTTCACCAATGAGCTCGACGACGACGACAACCGCAATATCCGCAATGATCAGCCCGGCGAGAACGAGGCGATCATCGACGCGATCACGTTGGAGGCGAACTGGGTCATCGGTGAGGGCACGCTCACCTCGATCACCGGCTGGCGCTCCTCGGATGAGGACCGGCAGACCGACGCGGACGCCTCGCAATTCCGTATCCTGCCCTTCAACCGGATTCAGACCGAAGAGCAGTTCAGCCAGGAAATCCGCTATGCCTGGGACGGCATCGACAATCTGGACCTGACCGTCGGCGGCTACTTCTTCACGCAGGAGATCACCAACGAGACCCGGAATTTCGGGCTGTTCCCGTTCCTGTCGGCGATCGGGGCGGTGCCGTTCGGCTTCAGCGACGACTTCTACACCGGCAGCCAGCAGGATCAGGAAACCACCGCCCTTGCCGGCTTCTTCAGTGCCGATATCGATGTGACGGACCGGCTGCGGTTCTCGCTTGGCGGGCGCTATTCCTATGAGGAAAAGGAATTCGAGGGTCGAAATTCGGAGCTGGTCCTGTCGAACGGCGAGTTCGGCGGCTTCGGCACGATCTTCCTCGGGCCGGGCATCGCCATTCCCGGTTCGGGCTTCGGGCGCACCGAGGACGGCTCCGACAGCTGGACCGAGTTCACACCGAAGCTGGTGGCGGAATACGACCTGACCCCGGATGTGCTGGGCTATATCAGCTATTCCCGAGGCTTCAAGTCGGGAGGGTACAACATCCGGGTGAATGCCGAGGTCGAGCTTCAGCCGGGCGATGAGATTCCCTCCTACGATCCCGAAACCGTCAACACCTATGAGCTCGGAATCAAAAGCGACCTGATGAACAACCGGGTGCGCCTGAACGCTGCAGCCTATTTCAACGATTATCAGGACAAGCAGGAACAGATCATCGCGCCCAACCCGGCCGATGGCGGGCAGACCTCGATCACGATCATCGAGAACGCCGCCGATGTCACCGGCTATGGCTTCGAATTCGAGGGGCAGGCGCTGCTGACCGACGCCTTCTCCGTCCGCGCCGCGCTGGGCTACAACAACATCGAGTATGATGAGTTCTCGGCCGACATCAACGGCGACGGGAATGTCACCGACAACACCGATCTGGAGCTTGTGGTGTCGCCGGAATGGACCTGGTCGCTGGGTGGAGCCTATGAGCAGGAGGTCGGCCCGGGCACGTTCTTCGCCAATGCGAATTACCGCTATACCGGCGATCACGCGCTGGATCTGATCAGCCAGCGGAATGGCCGCTCGCTCGTCGACGCCTATGGGATCCTCGATGCCTCGGTGGCCTACACATGGGAGGTCAACGATATCGAGGTCACCGGCACGCTGTTCGGCCGCAACCTGACGGACGAGACCTATCCGGTCACCTTCTTCCAGATCGCGACCGTGTCGTCCTTCGTGGCCGTGAACGCGCCGCGCACCTGGGGGTTCGAGTTGCTCGTCCGGTACTGACCCCTTCCCTTCCGGTTATGTGGTTGTCATCTTCAGGGTCAAGCAACAGGGCCTGACCCTGAAGAACATGACGGGAGGACTTCGATGCTCGACACCCTGATCAAGGGCGGCACCCTCATTGACGGTACCGGTGCCCCCGCCTTCACCGGCGATCTCGGCATCAAGGACGGCTTGATCGCCGAAATCGGTTCGATCTCGACGCCCGCAGCGCACACCATCGACGCCACCGGGCTGCTGGTGACGCCCGGCTTTGTCGATGTCCATACACATTATGACGGGCAGGTCACCTGGGACCCGATCCTGGCGCCCAGTTTCTGGCATGGTGTCACCACCGCCGTGGTCGGCAATTGCGGTGTGGGTTTCGCACCCGCCAGGCCCGAGAAGCGCGACTGGCTGATCGGCCTGATGGAAGGTGTCGAGGACATCCCCGGGGCTGCGCTTTCCGACGGTATCCGCTGGAACTGGGAGACCTTTCCGGAATATCTCGACGCGCTGGAGCAGGCGGAACTCGCCATCGATGTGGGCGCGATGATCGCCCATGGCCCGGTGCGCGGCTATGTGATGGGCGAGCGCGGCGCGAAGAACGAACCCGCCACGGCAGAAGACATTCGCCAGATGCGCGCGATCATGGGTGAGGCGATGGATGCCGGCGCGCTCGGCGTGTCCACCTCGCGCACGATCTTTCACCGCGCCATTGACGGCGAGCCGGTGCCGGGGACCTTCGCCGCGGAAGAGGAACTGCTGGCCTTCGCCGAGGCCGTTCGTGATGCCGGCCATGGCGTGCTGGAGCTGGCACCGGCGGGCATCCTTGGCGAGGACCTCGCCGCGCCGCCGAACGAGATCGGCTGGATGCGGCGGGTGAGCCTCGCCACCGGCATCCCGATCACCTTCCTGCTGACCCAGAACAATGTCGAGCCCGAGGCCTGGAAGGACATGCTGGCCGAGGTCGATGCCGCCCGCGCGGACGGAGCGAAGCTGTTTCCGCAGGTCTATGGCCGTCCGATCGGATCGTTCTTCAGCTTCCGCACCGGCTGGCATCCCTTCATGCGCATGCCGACCTTCCTGAAGGTGGCAGAGCTCCCGGCCGACGCGATGATCGAGGAGCTGAAAAAGCCCGAGATCAAGGCCGCGATCCTGGCCGAAGAGGACCCGACCGGCGACTACCTCACCATGGCCTTCGCCAATTGCTGGCCACGCGTCTACATCATGGACGAGGCGATGGACTATGAGCCAACACCCGACAAATCCGTAGCCGAGCGCGCGAAACGCCGGGGGGTCGAGCCGAAGGAAGAAGGCTATGATCTTCTCCTCAGCAACGATGGCCATGACTGGCTGCTCAATCAGGCCACGGGCTATGTCCACGGCGATTTCGGCGCGCTGCACACCATGCTGACCCATGAGGGCGCGATGCTGGGCGGTGCCGATGGCGGCGCGCATTGCCGGGTGATGTGCGATGCCAGCGTGCCCACCTTCATGCTGACCCATTGGGCGCGGGACCGGTCGCGCGGCCCCCGCATCAAGCTGGAGCGCGTGATCGCCATGCAGACCGCCGACACC
>CAZPBH010000176.1:0-3809 GCA_964584645.1 uncultured Rhodospirillales bacterium
CGAGCAGTTCCGCGCGCTCGGCGAGCTCAAGGAAATGGCCGCGAGCTATGGCTTCGACATCGGACGGCCCGCCACGAATGCGCAGGAAGCCGTGCAATGGCTTTATTTCGGCTATCTCGGTGCGGTGAAGGAACAGGACGGTGCCGCGATGTCGCTGGGCCGGGTGTCCACCTTCCTCGACATCTATATCGAGCGTGATCTGGCCGACGGCACGCTGAGCGAAAGCGCAGCCCAGGAGCTGATCGACCATTTCGTCACCAAGCTGCGGATCGTCCGCTTCCTGCGCACGCCGGAATATAACGATCTGTTCTCGGGCGATCCGACATGGGTCACCGAATGTGTCGGCGGCATGGGGATCGACGGTCGGCCGATGGTCAGCCGCACCAGCTACCGCTTCCTGCAGACGCTCTACAATCTCGGGCCGTCGCCGGAGCCCAATCTGACCGTGCTCTGGTCGGACCGGCTGCCCAATCATTTCAAGGAGTTCTGCGCCCAGGCCTCGATCGATACCAGCTCCATCCAGTATGAGGGCGACGATCTGATGCGCGCGGCCTATGGCGATGATTACGGCATCGCCTGCTGCGTCTCGGCGATGAAGATCGGCAAGCAGATGCAGTTCTTCGGCGCCCGCGCCAATCTTGCCAAGTGCCTGCTCTACGCCATCAATGGCGGCCGCGACGAAAAGACCGGCAAGCAGGTCGGCCCGGCCCTGCGCCCGGTGATGGGCGAGTATCTGGACCATGACGAGGTCGTCGCGCGCTTCGAGAGCATGATGGAATGGCTGGCGCGGGTCTATGTGAATGCGCTCAATGTCATCCACTCGATGCATGATCGCTACGCCTATGAGCGGCTGGAGATGGCGCTGCACGACCGCGATGTCGTGCGCACCATGGCTTGCGGCATCGCCGGGCTCTCGGTCGTGGCGGACAGCCTGTCGGCGATGAAACATGCCCGGGTGCGGGTCATCCGGGATGAGAGCGGCCTTGCGGTCGATTACGAGGTGGAGGGCGAGTTCCCGACCTTCGGCAACAATGACGACCGCGTCGACCGGATCGCCTGCTGGGTGGTCGAGACCTTCATGAACAAGTTGCGCAAGCCCCCGACATATCGCCGCGCGCTGCCGACCCAGTCGATCCTGACGATCACCTCCAACGTGGTCTATGGCAAGAAGACCGGGGCAACCCCCGATGGCCGCAAGGCGGGCCAGCCCTTCGCACCGGGCGCCAACCCGATGCACGGGCGCGATCACAAGGGGGCCGTCGCCTCGATGGCATCGGTGGCCAAGCTGCCCTATGAGCACTCCAAGGACGGGATCTCCTACACCTTCTCGATCATCCCGGCCGCGCTCGGCCGCACCGAGGAAGATCGCGCGGCGAACCTGTCCGGCCTGCTCGACGGCTATTTCGCCGAGGGCGGCGGGGGTCAGCATATCAACGTCAATGTGCTGAACCGGGAAACGCTGCTCGACGCCATGGACCACCCGGAAAAATACCCGCAGCTGACGATCCGGGTGTCGGGCTATGCCGTGAACTTCATCAAGCTGACGCGTGAGCAGCAGATGGACGTGGTCAACCGCACCTTCCACGCGCATCCCTGATGGACGGTGATCTCCACGTCCTGCCGCATGCCACCGAGGCCGACAGCCGGCTGGCCCCGGTCGAGGGATATGTCCACTCGATCGAGACCGCCGGCACCGTCGACGGCCCGGGGGTACGCTATATCCTGTTCACGACAGGCTGCGCGCTTCGGTGCCTGTACTGCCACAACCCCGACACCCGTCACCTGAAGGATGGCGAGCGGGTGACGGCCGGGCAGGTTCTGGCTGATATCAAGGGCTATGCGAAGTTCCTGAAGAAGGCCGGAGGCGGTCTGACGATCACCGGCGGCGAGCCGCTGGCGCAGATCGAGTTCACCCGGGCGATCTTTGCCGGGGCGAAGCGTATGGGGCTTCACACAGCGCTCGATACCAGCGGTTTCCTGGGCGCGCGCGCCGATGACGCCTATCTGGCCGAGGTCGATCTGGTGCTGCTCGACATCAAGAGCTTCGAGCGTGATACCTACCGCAAGGTCACGGGCTGCGATGTCGCGCCCACCCTCGATTTCGCGCGCCGGCTCTCCGACATGCGCAAGCCGGCCTGGATCCGCTTCGTGCTGGTGCCGGGCCTGACGGATGCGCCGGCGAACGTCCAGCCGCTGGCGGATTTCATCGCGACCCTCAACAATGTCCAGCGGGTCGAGGTGCTGCCTTTCCACCAGATGGGCCGATACAAATGGGAGGCGCTGGGCCTCACCTACAAGCTCAAGGACGTGCAGCCGCCCGATGAGGCCTGCCAGGAGCGGGTGCGGGCCATCTTCCGGGATCGCGGGCTGAAGGTCACCTGAGCCGCTGTCAGCCGGCCTATCCCGGCCTCACCTGACAAGAGGGTGCGGAAAGCCCATCTGCATGGGCGTCCTTGCCCGCATCAGGAACCGCAACGCCATGAACCTCCTGATTTTCGGTGCGACCGGCCCGACCGGTCTGCGCCTTGTCGAACAGGCGCTTGAAGCCGGCCATCAGGTCACGGCCTTCGTGCGCGATCCATCAAGGCTCACGGTCTCGCATTCGGCGCTCAGGACAATCAGCGGCGACATCACCGATGCTGCCGCCGTGGGCAAGGCCATCCCCGGCCATGATGCCGTTCTCTCCGCGCTTGGCACCGTGCCGAAAAAGCCCGACACCAGCCTGTCCGACGGCACAAGGCACATCGTCGAGGCGATGAAGGTCGCCGGTATCCGGCGGTTGCTGGCCGTGACCTCCATGGGAGTCGGCGACAGCAACGCCCAGATGCCCTTCATCTTCAGGGTGCTGACATGGACGGTCATCAAGCACGCCTGGACAGACAAGGAACGTCAGGAACAGATCATCCGCGACAGCGGGCTGGACTGGACGATCATAAGGCCTGGACGTCTCGATACGGGTGAAAAGACCGGCACATGGAAGGTGCTGCCGCCCGATGCGCCGGCACCGAAGCCCAACGCGATCCACCGCGCGGATGTGGCGGCCTTCATGCTGGATGACCTTTCGACCGGTGCGCATGTCGGCAAGGCGGTGACGCTGGTCGGCGATTATCCGCCGGCCTGATTCACTACAGACCCATAAACTCCAGAAAAATCTTCCGATCGGAAGATTCCATCTGATCGAAATTTGCTCTAGGCAATTTCCCGGATCAGCTTGGCGAGGATCGCGCGGCCGAAATCGTCGAACCCGTCGGCGATGATCATGAAATGGCCCGGCCCGCCGATCACCTGCTCGGCATAATAGCGGTCCAGCCCGACATCCATCGGGGTCGGCATGCCGAAGGGCTGCGGCCGGTCATTCAGGATCGGCAGGCCGTTGATGGTGATCCCGCGATAGAGGGCGGCCTCCCGCGCGAAGGCGAGCGGCCGGCCGGCATTGTTCGGCCCGTCACCGGAAATGTCGATGACCCGCCGATTGCCAAAGAAGGGGCTGGCCTCGAACCGGCGCAGGGCAAGCTCGACCGCGCCCGAGATCGAGGTGTACATCGCCGAAGCAAGCGGCGCTTCGGCCAGCTTGCCGGCAAAGGCTGCGGCGCTGTCGGGGCCGTCGATCAGGGTCCAGTCGACGAGCACCCGCTCGAACCCGCTATCGGCATATTCGACATAGGTCACGGCGATCGCCGCCCGCTGCCCGCCACCTGCGATGGCATCGAGAACGCGGGGGTTGGTGATCGCCTCGATATAGCCCTGGCGCTGCTGGCGGGCCTCGAACGCATCGACGCTGCCCGAAACATCGACCGCCAGCACCAGCT
>CAZPBH010000176.1:3819-5117 GCA_964584645.1 uncultured Rhodospirillales bacterium
CGCGCTCACCTGCAGCCCGTGCCGATAACGGTGCAAGAGCGGTCGCGGCCAGAGCCCCGGCAAGCAGCCGTCGTCGCGGAACCACGCGGACGGCCCGAAGGCCGGCGCGGTCCGCCGGCAGGCTCATGCGGGCGCGCTTTCGCCTTCGCTGGTCTCACCATGGGAAAGATCGCCATGTCCGTTCGGGCGCCCGGCGCCGTTGGGGCCATGGGCGGGACGCGCGCGGCTGGCATGGTCGAGCGGGACGACACCATCCTGACCCGGCAGGCGCATCTGCTGCTTGCTGGCTCGGCGGGCACAGCGCCCTTCGATATGCGCCCCCTGTTCGATGGTCAGGCTGTCGTGCAGCACATCGCCGATCATCGTGGCCGTGTGGTTGATCACCACGTCGCCGGCGTCAATTTGCCCTTCCAGATGGCCGGCAATGAGCACGGTCTTGGCCTTCACATTGCCATGGACCCGGCCGCCTTCGCCGATCCGCAGCTGGGTGCATTCGATATCCCCCGTGATCCGCCCGTCGACCCGGATTTCCCCCTCGCTCTTCAGGTCGCCGGTCACGACCAGATCGCCCGCGATGGTGGAAGGGCCCCCGGCAGAAGCCGGCAGCGGCGGCGGGGTGGCATCGGCCACCTCGAGGGACGTTTCAGCGGATTTCTTGCGGCTGGAAAGCACGATGGTCACCTCTTCGCCTGGTGGTCGAACGGCTCGACAAAGCCGGATGATAGGGGCATCCGGGGCACGGGCGCAGGCGCCGCGGCCTTAACGACGCGCCTGAAGACAAGTTGTCCCTCGAGCGCGTGGCCGGGATATTGGCGCAAAACCCCTGCCGCCGTCCAGAGTTGTAAATCGGCCGGCTGCACGAACATCACAAGCCTGCGTCGAACGTCCGTTGGGCGGTGTGTCCCTCACCATGATTCCGGTTCTGCAAGGCAATGTCGGTCTGTGTCGAAGCCATGCCCCATGCGCTCCTGAGGACGGGCAGGATGCTCATCCTCCTTCTTCTGGGGGGCATGCTGGCCGTGCCGGGCCCGGCACACGCCGATAGCTGCTGGCGGCCGGCGGAGATCGCGGCGCTCGAGCAGACCTCGCACATGCTGTGGCTCGCCCATGGGGCGGCGGCCTGCCGTTCGGTCCTGTCCCGGGAAGAGGCGCGGCTGCTTGCCCGCGATGTGGCCCGTGCGCGTGAGCGGCATGCGGGCTGGCTCCGGCTCGCGGCCGAGCATCTGGCGCTCAGGGGGCCGAGCGGCTCCAACGAGGCTGCACGGATCCTGCAGGAGCGGAGCTCCGACCTGGCCGCC
>CAZPBH010000177.1:0-5092 GCA_964584645.1 uncultured Rhodospirillales bacterium
CGAGCTTGGCCAGCAGGTTGTTCAGGTAGTTCAGCGACTTGATCCGCGGCGGACAGGCGTTGGGACTGTTGCGCGTCACGCTGCTGATCATCGTGGGTGCGCTGGTCGGCTCGTCGGGCGCGATCCTCAGCTACATCATGTGCAAGGGGATGAACCGCTCCTTCATCTCGGTCATTCTCGGCGGCTTCGGCGGCGAGACGACCGGACCGGCGCAGGATATCGGCGACCGCACGGTGAAGAGCGGGGCGGCTGATGATGCGGCCTACATGATGAAGAACGCCGACAGCGTCATCATCGTGCCGGGCTATGGGATGGCCGTGGCGCAGGCCCAGCACGCGCTGCGCGAGATGGGCGATGTGCTCAAGGCCGAGGGGATCAACGTGCGCTACGCCATCCACCCGGTTGCAGGCCGGATGCCGGGGCACATGAACGTCCTGCTCGCCGAGGCCAACGTGCCCTATGACGAGGTTTTCGAGCTGGACGAGATCAACCGTGATTTCGCCCAGACCGACATCGCCTTCGTGATCGGCGCCAACGACATCACCAACCCGTCCGCCAAGACCGACCAGTCGAGCCCGATCTATGGCATGCCGATCCTCGATGTGGCCTCGGCCGGCATGGTCTTGTTCATCAAGCGCTCGCTCGGCAGCGGCTATGCGGGGGTCGAGAACCCGCTGTTCTATGCCGACAACACGATGATGCTCTTCGGCGACGCGAAGAAGATGGTCGAGGATATCGTCAAGGCGCTCGACTGAGCGGCATTTTCTCCCTCCCCGGGGGTTGACCCGGACGCTGGCTGGCTGTGCACTCGCTCCTGCGGATGCGACCACCGGCAGGAGGCCTGATCATGACCGACACGACCAATCCGACCGCCGCTTCGGGCGGCTATGGCACCGCCGGTGCGACCGAGGGCGTGGATTACGCCATCCACGGCCAGGAGATGCAGTTCGTCGAGATCGAACTGGATCCGGGCGAAAGCGCCATCGCCGAAGCCGGGGCGATGATGTTCAAGGATTCCTCGGTCGAAATGACGACCATCTTCGGTGATGGGTCCGAACCGACCGGCTCGGGCATCATGGGCAGCATCTGGAAGGCCGGCAAGCGGGTGCTGACGGGCGAGAGCCTGTTCATGACCGTCTTCACCCACAATGGCGATGGCAAGGCCAAGGTCGCCTTCGCGGCCCCCTTTCCAGGCCATATTCTCGCCGTGCCGCTGGCGCGGATCGGCGGCACGCTCGTCTGCCAGAAGGACAGCTTTCTGGCCGCAGCACGGGGTGTTGCGGTCGATATCCACTTCCAGAAGAGGATCATGACGGGGCTTTTCGGCGGCGAGGGCTTCATCATGCAGCGTCTGACCGGCGATGGCTGGGCCTTCGTGCATACCGGCGGCACGATGGTGGAACGCCGCCTTGCCTCGGGCGAGGAGCTGCACGTCGATACGGGCTGTGTCGCGGCCATGACGCCGGATGTCGATTTCGACCTCGTGCGCGCGGGCGGCATCAAGAGCATGTTCTTCGGCGGCGAGGGCCTGTTCTTCGCCAAGCTGACGGGGCCGGGTACGGTCTGGCTGCAAAGCCTGCCCTTCTCGCGCCTCGCGGGACGAATGCTGGCCGCTGCGGTCACCCAGAACCGGGGCGAGACGGGCTCGGTGCTCGGCAATCTCGGCGGCACTCTGCAGGGCGATAACCGCTTCTGATCAGGTGGTCTTCGGCATCTCGAAGATCTTGCCGGGGTTGAGCAGGTTGGCGGGATCCAGGGCCTGCTTCATCCGGGCCATCAATTCCAGGCTGAGGGCGTCCTTCCGCGCGGCCAGCTCGCCCCGTTTGGCGATGCCGATCCCGTGCTCGGCCGAGATCGAGCCGCCGAGATCGACCGCGATATCGTGCACGATGCCGTTGATCTCGTCATAGCGCGCCAGAAACGCTTCCTTCGTGACATCCGGGGGCTGGGTCACAGTCACATGGATGTTGCCATCGCCGACATGGCCGAACGGCTGACCGGCACCGAGACATCATGGTGGACGCTGCCCAATCCGCTCGCCCGCACCGCCTCGACAATCGCCTCGCGGATGAACCAGAGCTGGCAGCGCTGCTGTTCACTCTCGGCGAAGGTGCCATCGCTGAGCTGATCCTGCTCCATCGCCTCGGCGAGGCTGGCCTCGATGATCGCGCGTAGCGGGACCTGGGCCGTGCCGGCTGTGGCTTCCACGATCACATACCAGCGGGCCGGGCTGTCGAGCGGGTCGAGGGTGCCGGGTACGTGTTCAAGCGCCAACTCAAGCATGGCACGCGGCAGGATTTCATAGGCTGTCAGCCCGCCCCCCGTCGCGCGTTGCAGGCGTCCCAGCAGGTCGAGTGCCGCTTCGGGGTCGCTGAGCGCCAGAAAGGCTGTCTCGCGCAAGGCCGGCTTGGGGAAGATCTTGAGCGCCGCGGCCGTGATGATCCCCAGCGTGCCTTCCGAGCCCAGGAAAAGCTGCTTCAGGTCATAGCCGGTATTGTCTTTGCGCAGGGTCGACAGGCCGTTCCACAGGCGCCCATCCGCAAGCACCACCTCCAGCCCCAGCACCAGATCGCGGGCATTGCCATGGCCGATGGTCAGGATGCCGCCGGCATTGGTCGCAAGATTGCCGCCGATCTGGCAGCTGCCCTGCGCGCCGAGGGCCAGGGGAAAATGGCACCCATGCGCATCCGCCAGCTTCTGCAGGTTCTCCAGGATACAGCCGGCCTCGACGATCATCGACTGGTCGACCGGATCGATGGCGCGCACACGGTCCAGCCGGCCGGTGGAGAGGATCACGGCAGGCCGGTCGGCCCCGATCACCGTCCCGCCCACAAGGCCCGTATTTCCGCCCTGCGGCACGATGGCGAGCCCGGCCTCGGCACAGATGGCCACAGCCGCCGCGACCTCGGCCGTATCAGCCGGGCGCATCACGGCCAAGGGCTGGCTGGTGAAGCGGCCGCGCATCTCGCGGGTGAAGGGCAGGGGGTCGGCTTCGGCCGCGCGGTCGAGATAGCCCTTGGGCCCGAGCCGTTCCCGCAGGCGATCCAGCGCAGGTTGCCAGGGATCCTTTGCCGAGGGTGCAGCAAGGCTCATGCGCGTTCCACCTCCGCATTCTGGCCTGCCTGCTGGGCGCCCGCAGCCCGGCGCAAGCGGTCGTTGATGGCCCGCCCCAGACCTTCCTCGGGGATCGGCATGACGGCGATGGCGCGGGCCGCCAGCGCGTCGAGCTCATGCAGCGCGTCGAACAGATTGCTGGCCGCCTGATAGAGATCCCCGGCATCGGAGAGATTGCGGAACCCGGCAGGGCGTGTTCCCGCCCCCAGCACCGGCCCGAATCCCAGCAGCGCCTCATCCACCTCGGCAGAAAAGGCCTCCAGCCGCAAGGGGGTGGTGGGCGCATAATGGCGCAGGCTCTGGCCGGGGGCCCGGGGGGCGTCGCCCGCAAGCCGGGTGGATGCGTCGGTCAAGGGTCCGATCAGCCCCTCCAGCTCCTCGGCCGTGATCGCGCCTGCGCGCAGCAGGGTCGGTTGGGCAGTTGTGAGGTCGAGGATCGTCGATTCCAGCCCGATCTGTGCCTTGCCGCCCGCCAGAACCGGCGGTCCCTCTGCCCCGAACAGGGCCGCGACATGGGCGGGGCCGGTCGGCGAAAGGCGCCCCGAGGGGTTGGCGCTGGGGGCAGCGACCGGTCGGCCCAGCTGGCGCAGCACCTGAAGGGTCAGCGGGTGATCGGGTACCCGCACCGCCACCGTGTCGAGGCCCGCCACGGCGAGATCGTGGACCGGGGAGCCCGTACGCCTTGGCAGGACCAGCGTCAACGGCCCGGGCCAGAAGGTCTCGGCCAGCAGCCGGGCCCGTTCATCGCATCGGGCGACCTGCTCCGCCGCCTCAAGGTCGGGCAGATGCACGATCAGCGGGTTGAACCGCGGCCGGGCCTTGAGCGCGAAGATCCGCGCCACGGCTTCGCCGTCATCGGCACGCGCGGCAAGGCCATAGACGGTCTCTGTCGGCAGCGCGACCAGAGCGCTATCGCCAAGAAGCTGCACCGCCTCGCTGACACCGCGGGCATCGCCGGGAAGCATCCGTGTCATGAAAACGAGCATGGGCGTGCCGGAAGGGCTGGACAAGGCGGCCAGCTGCGCGGAACCCTCGCGCCAGCCATTCATTGCCGATTCGCCTCGGTCGAAACCTGCCCTCCGGAGTTCGCCATGGCCGCAACCGTCCTGACCATCGCCCAGCAGAAGGGCGGCAGCGGCAAGACCACCCTTGCAGCACAGCTGGCCGTGGCCCTGGCGGCCGAGAAAAAGACCGCCGTGGCGCTCGTCGACATCGACCCACAGGCGAGCCTGATGGGCTGGGCGGCCGCGCGCGATCCGGGCCGTCCGATCAGCTTGAGCGTGCGCGATGCCGCCGGCTGGCGTGCCGAAGGCGCAATCCGCGAACTCGCCGGCGATCATGATTTCGTGCTGATCGACAGCCCGCCCCATGCCGAGACCGAGGCGCGGATCGCCGTCAAGGCTGCCGACCTCGTCCTGGTGCCCATCCAGCCTTCCGCCATGGACCTCTGGGCCGCCCGCCCGACGCTGAAGCTGGCGAGCGATGCGGGGCGCCCGGCCCTGCTGGTGCTCAACCGCGTCCCGGCACGCTCGAAGCTGATGGAGCAGATGGCCGGTCTGGTGCAGGATCTGGGCGCGCCGCTCGCCAAGACGCAGCTTGGCAACCGGACGGCCTTTGCAGCCTCCATGCTGCAGGGTGCCGGCGTGGTGGAAACCCACGCGCCCACCAAGGCAGCGGCTGAAATCAGAGCGCTTGCGAAAGAGGTGCGTCGCCGGGCCGGGCAAGCCGCCCGCCGCTGAGCGGAAACGGCACGCCGGTTGTCTGCGGCAGGCTGAGCGGCAGCGCTTTCAGGCTGCGCACTGCCAGATAGCCGAAGGCCTGCGCCTCGATCAGATCGCCATCCAGACCCAGCCGCTCGATGGGCTCAACCGGCACGCCCAGCTCCGCGCCGAGGGCGGCCATCAGGGTCCGGTTGTGGCGACCGCCGCCGCTGACGATCCAGCGGCGCGGGGGTTGGGGCAGATGGCTCAGCGCCCGG
>CAZPBH010000178.1:0-5082 GCA_964584645.1 uncultured Rhodospirillales bacterium
TAGGAGGCAATCGGCACCCCGGCGGCGATGCTGGCCACCGGCACACCGCTCTGGGCGAGGCCTGGATGGGTGGGGGCGATTTCGGCCAGCAGCTGCGGCTTGACTGCCAGCAGCAGCGCCTCGGGGCGAGCGTCGGCGATGTCGGCGGCCTCCACATGCCGGAGCCGCGGATCGGCGCCAACGCGCTCCGGCCTGAAATCCGGATCGACGATGAGAGCTTCTTCGAGCAGGTCCCGGGCAAGCCAGCCGCGCAGCAACGCACTGCCCATGCGGCCTGCGCCGATCAGGGCAATCCGGACCGGCCGGCGCGGGGTGTCGGTCATGGCACGCGCGGGCGGGCCAAGGGGATCAGGCCTCGCCCACCGTCTCGATCACCGCTGCCTCAAGCGCCTCTTCGGCCGATTTTCCGCCCCAGATGACGAGTTGAAAGGCCGGATAATAGCGCTCGCACTCGATCAGCGCGGCCTCGACCAGATCCTCGATCTGTTCGGGACTGGCTGCCGGCGTGCCGCGCAGCAGGGTGGTGTGCCGGAAGGTCGGCATCGCATCTTCGGGGGCCACGTCGAAATGGCCGAGCCAGAGCCGGGAGTTGATGGCCGCCAGCAGGCCGTTGATCTCTGCCCGGCGCTTCGGCGCGCGGGTTTCCATCCGGCAGCAGAATTGCAGCGCGCCGTAATGTTCCTGCCAGATGAAATAGAGGCGATACTGCCCCCAACGGCCGCCGATCTCGCACACGATCTCGTCATCCCCGGCCCGCTGGAACGGCCAGTCATTGGCGACAACCAGTTCCTCGATCAGATCCAGCGGATTGGCGACGATCCCCTCTTCCTCGACGGTCACATAAGTCATGTGGCCACTCCCTTCATCGCTTGGCCCGGCCAGCACGCGCCCCGCGGTACCGGCACCTGCCCCAAGGCACGAATCAATCTCTTGAATCGTGCACCGCACAACCGACACTGGCGCAGGCCGGCGGCTGGTGCAACGCTCATTGAAGAATTCATTAACAGACTGACGAGCCGACACAGGTAATGGGGAAGGCTCCCCACTAGCTCTTGCCCCCGGTGCCGGTGGTCGAGCCCTTGCGCGCCCGCGTCGATGCGGCGCCGGTGCCGGATTTCCTGCTCGCACCCGTTTTGGCCGTACCCGTTTTGGCCGTACCCGTTTTGGCCGTACCCGTCTTGGCCGTACCGGTCTTGCGGGTCCGCGTGGCGGGCTTGCTGGCTGCAGGCTCGCTCGTCTCTGCGCCTTTGCCGGATGAGGCATCCTTCGATGTGCCGGTCTTCCGGGCGGACCCGCGCGGAGCCGGCTTCTCCAGCGCCTCGATGCGGGCCTCCAGGGCAGCGATGCGCGCGCCCAGTTTCTCCTGTTCCTCGCGCGCCCTGGCGGCCACGGCGCGCAGCGATTCCATCTCTTCGTCCGTGGCAGCACCGCTGCGCTGCATGGCCGACTGCACGGCTTCCTGAACACGGGCCTGGATCTCGCGCCGCATGTCCATCATCAGGCCTGCAGCACTGCCTGCAAGCCGTCCCAGATCCTCAAAGGGGCGTCGTGTATCTGCCATCATGGCAAGAGGTATGCCCTAACGCTTCCGCAACAACCCGCCGCGCGGCTGTTGCGCATTGGCGGGCGCGGCCGCACCCCCATCTCCCGCATCATCATGGAGCAAGCGGGCCTGCCCTTTCCGGAGATCGACCCCGTCGCGTTCGCCCTGGGGCCGCTCGTCATCCGCTGGTATGCGCTGGCCTATCTGGCCGGGTTTCTCGGCGGCTGGTGGTATGCACGACGGCTGGCAGCACTGGCGCCAGCGGGACCGCGCCCTGTCGACATCGACGATTTCCTGACCTGGGCGGTGGTCGGCGTGGTGATCGGTGGCCGGCTCGGTTTCGTGCTGTTCTATCAGCCCGGCTATTATTTCGAGAATCCGGCCGAGATCGCCATGCTCTGGCGCGGCGGCATGGCCTTTCATGGCGGTCTCCTCGGTGTCGCCATCGCGACCCTGATCTTTGCCTGGCGGCGCAAGCTGGACCCGCTGGCGCTGGGCGACCGCCTTGCCTGTGCGGTGCCCATCGGGCTGTTCTTCGGCCGGCTCGCCAACTTCATCAACAACGAGCTCTGGGGCCGACCGACCGACCTGCCATGGGGGGTGGTTTTCCCGATCCCTGACCGGCTCGAACCCTTCTTCGCCGAAGTGCCGCGCCATCCCAGCCAGCTCTATGAGGCCTTTCTTGAAGGGCTGGTGCTGTTCGCGGTGCTGGCCTGGCTGGCCCGGAAGCCGCGGTTCAGGGACCGACCGGGGGTGCTTTCGGGCATCTTTCTGGCCGGGTACGGGCTTTTCCGCACGCTGGTGGAATTCGTGCGTGAACCGGATCTCGGCTCCCCACCCCTGTTCGGAGTCATCACCACGGGCCAGCTGCTGAGCCTGCCGATGCTGGCGGTCGGCATCGGCATGATCGTATGGGCATGGCGGCGTCCCAACCCCGAGGCGCTGGCGCCGAAGCCCGGACCCGAAGACGACGGCAACGACCGCCCGGCCAAGGCGTGACAGCGGCTCACACCGGCACTCTCTCGGCCCGTCTTGCCGAGCAGATCAGCGCGCACGGCCCCCTGCGCCTCGACGCCTTCTGGAGGGCGGCGCTGTTCGACCCCGGTGAAGGGTATTACCGGACAGCCCAGCCGCTTGGGACTTCGGGCGATTTCGTCACCGCTCCGGAGATCAGCCAGCTTTTCGGCGAGATGATCGGGCTGTGCCTGATCGAGTTCCGCCAGCGCGCCGGGCTCGACGGTCCCTTCAATCTGGTCGAGCTGGGGCCGGGCCGGGGTACGCTGATGGCCGATATCTGGCGCACGGCCAGCCTCGATCCCGCGTTCCGGGCGGCGGCAGGGGTCCATCTGGTCGAGGTGAACCCTGTCCTGCAGGCCGAACAGGCGCGCCGCCTCGCCGGGATCGCGCCCATCTGGCATCGCGACCTCACCCATCTGCCGGAGGGTCCGATCCTGCTGATCGCGAATGAATTTCTCGACGCGCTGCCGATCCGCCAGGCGCGCCGCACCGCACAGGGATGGCTCGAGCGGCATGTCGGCTTCGATACCGCAACAGGGTTCCAGCCGGTCGATCTCCCGCTCGCCGAGGAGGACGCGCCCCTGATGCCCTCCGCTGCCCCGCCGGGCCATGTCCATGAATGGAGCCACGAGCGCGAGGCGGCCATGGCCGCCATCTCCCGGCTGATTGACCGCGAAGGCGGGCTGGCCCTGCTGATCGATTATGGCGAGGATCGTGCGCTGGGCGCCGATACCCTGCAGGCGCTCAGGGCCGGGCGGCCGGCCGATCCGTTTCAGGATCCGGGCGTCCAGGATCTGACTTCCCATGTCGATTTTGCCGCCTGCGGCACGGTCGCGCGCGCCGCCGGGGCCGTCGTCCACGGGCCCATACACCAGGGCGGGTTCCTGAAGGCCCTCGGCATCGAGCTGCGCGCCGAGACGCTGGCCCGCCAGCACCCCGACCGCCGCAGCGACCTCATCGCCGGCCTGCACCGGCTCACCGCCGGCACCGAGATGGGGCGGCTGTTCAGGGTGCTGGCTCTGACCGGAGGATCGTGCGCCGATCTGGCGCCGGCCGGGTTTGAGCGGTAACGGATTACTGTTGTGTCCGCGGCTGATCCGTAGGAAGCTAATTTAGCAGAACCCAAGGCAGGCATCATGATCTCCGTCGGAGCCCTGAACGCGCTGAACGGCATTCGGCACGGGTTCTTCACCCGCCTTGGCGGGGTCAGCGAAGGAATCTATGCGAGCCTGAACTGCGGGCCCGGCTCCAATGACGAGCGGGGCCATGTCCGCGCCAATCGCAGGATCGTGGCAAGCCGGCTGGGCGTGCCGGCCCAGCGGCTGCTGACGCTGGCGCAGGAGCATGGCACGCGAGCCATCGAGGTCACGGCCCCCTGGGAAGAGGGCGCGGCCCCTGTCGGCGACGGGCTCGTCACCGGGGTCGAGCGTCTGGCGCTTGGCATCCTGACAGCGGATTGTGCACCCGTCCTGCTGGCCGACCCGCAGGCACGGATCATCGGTGCTGCCCATGCCGGATGGCGCGGCGCGCTGACCGGGATTGTGCCCGCCGTCATTTCCACCATGCAGGGCATGGGCGCCCGGCCCGAGCGCATCATCGCAGCCATCGGCCCCAGGATCGGGTCACGTTCCTATGAGGTCGGGGTCGACCTGACCCAGCGCTTCGTGAAGGCCAGCCCCGATAACGGCCAGTATTTCGTGGCGCTTGGCGGCGAGGGCCGCGAGGAGAAGATGCTGTTCGATCTGGGCGGGTTCCTGCGCGCCCAGCTTCACGGGCTGGGTGTCGAGCGGGTCGAGATGACGCTGCATGACACCCTGGTCGAGGAAGACCGGTTCTTCAGCTATCGGCGCAGCGTCCAACGCGGCGAAGCGGATTACGGGCGGCAGATTTCGGCGATCATGCTGACCTGACCGCCTAGCCCGGCACGTATTCGGGAAGGGACCGCCCGTCGTCCCTCTCCCGGCGCATGGCCGCGCCGCCGGCCATCGCGTTTGCAAGCGGCCCGGTGCGCTGGTATCACCTCCTGCGTAGCGAGGCCTGGCGCCTTGCTGCACCCCAAGACCAACCGCGTCCCGCTGACCAACCGGAACATCCGCCCATGAAGGTGCTGGCCTGCAACAGCAACCGGCCTCTGGCCGAAGCCATCTCGGCGAGCCTGCACGTGCCGCTGACCAAGGCGAAGATCCAGCGCTTCTCCGACATGGAAGTGTTCGTCGAGATCCTCGAGAATGTGCGCGGCGAGGATGTGTTCGTCGTCCAGTCGACCTCGTTTCCGGCCAATGACAACCTGATGGAGTTGCTGGTCACGCTCGATGCGCTCAAGCGTGGCTCGGCACGGCGGACAACAGCGGTCATCCCCTATTACGGCTATGCGCGACAGGACCGGAAGACAGGCCCGCGCACGCCGATCTCGGCCAAGCTCGTCGCCAACCTGATCATGAGTGCGGGCGCCAACCGGGTGCTGACGATGGACCTCCATGCCGGGCAGATCCAGGGCTTCATCGACATTCCGGTGGACAATC
>CAZPBH010000179.1:0-5031 GCA_964584645.1 uncultured Rhodospirillales bacterium
CCCTCGGGCCGGTGCCGGATACCGCCTTTCTGCGCGCGGCAGCACGTCTTGGGCGCGGGGCGTTCAGGGCGGTTGCGGGCGAGGACGAGCTTGGGGCGATGCTCGGCATCCTGACGACGATGATGCGCTCGCCTGCCATTGAAGGGGTCACCATCGCCGCCGCCCCGCCAGGGCTTGAGCTTGCCGGCGTGCCGCTGCCAGCCGATGTGCTGGCCGGGCAGCCGCTCCAGCTGCTTTTTCGCCAGCCGGCCAGCACAGCCGGGCGAGGGCTCGTGCGCCTCGAAGGCGAACAGGACGGGCGGCCCTGGCAGGGGGTGTTCGATCTTGGGGAGGCCGCTGAAGGCTCGAGCCTGGCCTCGCTGTGGGGGCGTGCCCGGCTGCAGGATCTGGAGGATGCGCGCCGTCGCACGCCCGCCGACCCGAAGATCAGCGGCACGATCCGGGATCATGCCATGGCCTATGGCTTGCTCAGCAGCGAGACCGCACTGGTTGTGACCGACGAGCGCGTATCGCGCCCGGCGCAGGCACCCCTGCTGCGCCTGCCGGTGTCGGTCGATCTGCCGGGTCCTGCCGGCTCCGGGCTCCATCTTGCGGGGCTGCCGGCGACGGGTCTGGATCTGAGCGGCCGGTTTGCGCTGGCCCTGGCCTTGAGCGGTCTCGGGCTCGCCGCGCTGGCCTTCGGGTTCCGGCGGCAGAGGCACGCAGCATGAAGCGGTTTGGACCGACGCTCGCCCGGCTTGGGATTGCGTGCCTGCTTCTCGGGCTCCTTCAGCTGGCCCATGCGGCCTGGTTGCCGGCCAAGGCGGCCCTGGCGGAGCTGCTGCTGGCCCGAAGCTGGCAGCAGGCCCTCCTTTCAGGTGATGCCCACCCCCCCTGGCCCGGTGCCGACATGGCCGTGGCTGCGCGCCTGCACCTGCCAGACCGGCCCGCGCCGTTGCCGGTCGTCGGTCCGGTGAGCGGGACCGCTCTCGCCTTTGCGCCGGCCTATCTGGTGCGGGAGGGGACCATCATCGTGCTCGGCCATCGCGACACGCATTTCCGCGCGCTGGAGCATCTGATGCCGGGCATGGTGATCGAATTCGAGACACCTCGGGGCCGAACGCGTCACCGTGTGGTGGCGGTGCATCGCGCTCATGCAGCCGATGCGGTGCTGCGGCCGCATCCGGGTGCGCTGATACTGGTGACCTGCCTGCCGGGCGAGATCGGCATCGGGGCCGGGGCGGAAGAGGGACCAGATCGTGTGGTCGTCGTCGCCCTGCCCGAGCGCCACGACCATGGGCCTCAGGCGGCCGGGGCCGTGCAGCGAAAGCCTTCCGATTCGGTGACGATGTAGTCCATCCTCTGCTCGCCCGCTTCGATCGGCATGAACTCGACCTCCTGCCGGCTGTAGGCATAGCCGACGGCAATCGCCCCGCGCCGGGCACGAAGATCGGCGAGGGTTTCGTTATAATAGCCGAAACTGTAGCCCAGCCGTGCGCCGCTGCGGTCATAGGCCAGCATCGGGCAGATCACGATATCGGGCTCGATGATCGGTGCGTCGACATGCGGGGCGGGCACATCGAACTGGTCGAAGGTCAGCGGCGTGGCGTCATCGAACAGGCGAAAGATCATGGCTGTGCCGGGCTGGTCGGCGAAGGGCAGGGCGCAGGCATGCCCGCGCTGGCGCAGTGTCTCGATCAGCGGGGAGGGGTCGAGCTCGGCGCCCAGCGGCCAATAGGCGCCGATGGCCTCATCGCCACGGAGCGGGATCGTGGCAAGGAACCGTTCCATCGCCGCCAGCGCGCCATCGAGCCCCAGCTCGGCCGCCGCGGCGTCGCGACGTTCGCGCGCCATCTCGATCAGCGTACGGCGAAAACCCGCATCGATCGCACTCATCTGTTCAGCCACCCCCTGCGCCATTGCCCCGTATCCGACCCGGCGCCTTTCCTGTTCCGGCCATCGGTGAAGCTCATTCCCCCATATCCCCCATGATCCGGTGTTCCTGCCCCTCAGGCAAGTCCGGATCCTTCTTGAGGGGCTGCGACTGAAGGGCAGCGGGTGCCTCGATCAGATCCAGCGTCACCGAGACCGTGGTGCCGCGGCCGAGTGCACTGTCGATCGCCAGGCTGGCGCCCAGCCCCTCGCACAGCCGCTTGACGATGGAGAGGCCCAGCCCGCTGCCGCCATAGTGCCGCGCGCGGCTGCCCTCGACCTGATAGAAAGGCTCGGTCACATGGGGAAGGGCTTCCTTGGGAATGCCGATCCCGGTGTCGCTGACCGCGATCTGGACATGGGATCCGGGCTGCCGTCGCATCCGAACGTCGATGCTGCCGCCCGCGGGGGTAAATTTCACCGCGTTGGAGAGAAGGTTGATGAGGATCTGACGCAGGCGCGAGGCGTCCGTCATGATCCGCGGCAACCCCGGCTCCAGATCGACGCTCAGGCTCAAGCCCTTGGGGCCGCTCAGATCACCGGCGATCTTGGCCTCGGCCTCGACGAGCTGGGCCAGGTCGACGGGCTCGGAATCGAATTCCAGCCGCCCGGCCTCGATCCGGGCGATGTCGAGGATGTCGTTGATGAGATTGAGAAGATGCCGCGCGCTGCGGTGGATGTCCTCGATATAGTCCTCATACTGGCGGGCACCGAGGGCACCGAAAAGCTGGCCCCGCATGATCTCCGCAAAGCCGATCACGGCGTTCAGGGGCGTGCGCAGCTCGTGGCTCATGGTCGCCAGAAAGTCGGTCTTGAGCCGGTTGGCGCTTTCGGCCGCTTCCTTGGCCCGGCGCAGGCCCGCTTCATAGCGCTCCTGATCGGTGATATCCCGGCAGATGCCAAGGAACATGCGCTCCTCCTCCATCGGCAGTTCGGTCACCGAAAGAAGAAGGGGAAAGACCGAGCCATCCTTGCGCCGACCGCGCACACGCCGGCCCGCCCCGATGATCGCCGTCCGCCCGGTATCGAGATAGCGCTGCACGTAGCCGTCATGTTCGGAATGGTAGGGCTCGGGCATCAGCATGTTCACATTGCGGCCGATCACCTCTTCGGGCCGATAGCCGAACATGGCGGCCGCAGCCGGGTTGAAGGTCCGGACATTTCGGCTCGTGTCGATCACGATGAAGCCATCGACCGCGTGGTTCAGGATGGCCTCGAGCCGATGCTCGCGGGCCCGCAGAATTTCCTCGGCGTCGTGGTGCCGGCCGACATCCTCGAAGCGCAGAAGCAGCGCATCATCCTGCGCCTCCGGGCCGGGCTGCGGCAGGCGCATGATTCGCACCTCGATCCGGCTGGCCGCCGGGGTTTCCCCGGGCCATGGCAGGGGATCGGAAAACCGCCCAAGGGGCGCCAGGGCCGCAAGTTCGGCCAGCGTTCCCATCGCGGCGGTGCCGAGGGCCGTTCCAAGGCTTCCGCCCGGGGTGAACGCATCCGCTCGCCCGAGCTCCAGCAGCTCCGGTGCCGTGGCCAGGCGCGCGTTGATGCGCAGGATCCGCCAGCTGCCGGCTTCCACCAGCAGCATCGGTTCGACCCCGGCATCGAACAATGCGCCCAGCGCCTCCTGCGCGACGAGGCCGTGCGGCCAGTCGGGCATGGCCACGCCCTTGCCGTGTCCCTGCACCTTGATCATCCCTCCTTATGCTTGCCAGACAGCATAGGCGATCCGGCGCCGGGCGCAATGTTCGCGCAAGGTCCGTGACCCCGGTCAGTACGACCTTGGCAACCCCAGAACATGCTCGCCAAGATAGGCGAGAATGAGGTTCGTCGAGACCGGTGCCACCTGATAGAGCCGCGTCTCCCGGTATTTGCGCTCGATGTCGTAATCGGCGGCGAATCCGAACCCGCCATGGGTCTGCAGGGCGGCCTCCGCCGCCGCCCATGACGCCTCCGAGGCCAGCAGCTTGGCCATGTTGGCCTCGGCGCCGGCCGTCCTGCCGGCATCCAGCAGGCGCAGGGCCTTCTCCGTCATCAGGCTCGCGGCCTCGTTCTGGGCGTGGGCGCGGGCGAGCGGGAACTGGATCCCCTGATTCTGGCCAATCGGGCGCCCGAAGACCTCGCGCTCGCGTGCATAGGCCACGCTGCGGTCGAGGAACCAGCGCGCATCGCCCAGACATTCCGCTGCAATCAGCGCCCGTTCGGCGTTCATCGAATCGAGGATGTAGCGAAAGCCCTCGCCTTCCTCACCGATCAGGTTGGCGGCCGGGACCGGGACCTCATCGAAGAATACCGCGGTGGTCGCATGGTTGATCATCGTCGCGATGGGCTGGATCGTGAGGCCCTGATCGCGGGCCTCGCGCAGGTCGATCATGAAGACCGAGAGGCCGCCGGTGCGCCGGGCCACCTGGTCGCGCGGCGTGGTCCGGGCCAGAAGCAGCATGAGGTCGGAATGCTCGGCGCGTGAGGTCCAGATCTTCTGGCCGCTGACCCGCCAGATATCGCCTTCACGGCGCGCGGTGGTCTGCAGGCCAAGCGTATCGGTGCCGCTGGTGGGCTCGGTGACGCCGAAGGCCTGAAGGCGAAGCTCGCCCCGCGCGATCGCCGGCAGCCAGTGCTGCTTCTGGGCTTCCGATCCGTGCCGGAGCAACGTGCCCATGATGTACATCTGGGCGTGGCAGGCGGCCGCATTGCCGCCAGCGGCATGGATCGCCTCCAGGATCACGGCCGCCGCATCGAGGCCAAGGCCCGACCCGCCATAAGCCTCCGGGATCAGGACGGCCAGATGGCCGGCTTCCGCCAGCGCCGCGACGAATTCCGCAGGATAGGCGCGCGCCTGATCCTTCGCCCGCCAATAGCTGTCGGGAAAGCCTGTGCAGAGCCTCTCGACCGCCGCGCGGATCGCGTTCAGATCGGGGTCATCGGGAAACAGCATGGCGGCTAGCGTGCCGGGCTCTGGCTGAGGGAGAGGTCCATCATCTCGATCTCGGTCCCGAATCCAAGATCGCAGGCGCGCTGATACAGGACATGAGCAGCTGCGAGGTCCTGCGCGGCCACGCCCAGTGATTTGTAGAGGGTGATCTCGTCCTCGCTCTCCCGACCCGGATGGCGTCCGGCTGCGACCTC
>CAZPBH010000180.1:0-1621 GCA_964584645.1 uncultured Rhodospirillales bacterium
GCTGACCGACATCAAGGTGCTCGTCCTCGACGAATGCGACCGGATGCTCGATATGGGCTTCATTCCCGATATCGAGGCCATCGTCGCGCGTCTGCCACGTATCCGTCAGACCCTGCTTTTCTCGGCGACGCTGCCGAAGGAAATCCGCCGGCTCGCCGACAAGTTCCTGATCAATCCGAAGGAAGTCACCGTCTCGCCGCCCACCAGCGCTGCCGAAACGGTCAGCCAGGCGGTCGCCGAAGTCGGACGCGAGGACAAGCGTGCCGCTCTGCGTCAGCTCCTGCGGGGCGAAGGGGTGGACAATGCCTTCATCTTCTGCAACCGCAAGCGCGATGTGGCGATGCTGAAGAAATCGCTCGTCAAGCATGGTTTCAGCGCGGGCGAGCTGCACGGCGACATGTCCCAGCCGGCGAGATATGAAACCCTGGCGCGGTTCAAGGCGGGCGAGCTTCCCCTGCTCGTCTGCAGCGACGTCGCGGCGCGGGGTATCGACATCAAGGGGTTGAGCCACGTCTTCAACTTCGATGTGCCGATGAACCCGGAGGACTACATCCACCGCATCGGGCGCACGGGACGGGCGGGCAAGAGCGGACGGGCCATCACGATCGTTTCACCGGAGGATCGCGGCAATCTCGCGGCCGTGGAGGAGATGATCGGGAAAGCCATCGAACGGATTGCCGTTGAAGGTATCGAACCTGCCGACGAGGATGAGGACGTGCCGGCGCGGCGGGGCAGCCGGCGCGGTGCACGTCCGGCGAGCCGCTCCCGGAATGAGCGCAAGCCCCAACCGGCCGTCCGCACCGAACCTGTCCGGCAGGAGGCCCCCGCCGTTGAGGCGGAGCCACGGGGCGAATCCGATGAGCCCCCCGCCAGCACGCCGCGCCGCCGGCGCGAGCGGACAAGCGATCGCGGGCGCCACCGCCGCGAGGATGCGGAACCTGCCGTCGTCGGTTTCGGGGACGACATGCCGGCCTTCCTGCGGGCGCGATGATAGGAGAATCCGGGCCGGCAAGGCCCGCCCGGACGTACCTGTTGGGGGCTGTTTGTGCGCTGGCGCTGATGAGCGCAGACAGCCATGCGAAAGGCTCGCCCCCACCCGGCGACGACATCCTGCTGAGCGCGCGCGAACTCGCCTATGACCGGAATGCCGATCTGCTGACCGCCGAGGGGCAGGTCGAGGTGCAGTTTCGCGGCGAGATCCTGCGGGCCCGCAACCTGACCCTTGATCGTAGCTCCGGGATCGTGACGGCAATCGGCGATGTCGTCTATCTGAACCGCGCGGGCGAGGTGTTCTTCGGCGACCGGCTGCGCTTCGACACCAGCACCGACGATGCCGAGGCCGTGAACCTTGCAGCACGGCTGGAGGACAATGCGAAGCTGGCCGGTTCGCGGGGCACGCTTGAGGAAGGGCGCCGGACCCGGCTGGAACGCGCGGTCTTTACACCATGCGATGTCTGCCCCGGCGAGGAGCCGCTCTGGCAGCTCAAGGCCGAGCGCGTCACCCATGACCGCGAGGCGGCCGAGATCTCGTATGAGAACGCCTGGATCGAGATCGGCGGGGTCCCGGTCGCCTGGACCCCCTATTTCGCCCATCCCGATCCCACCGTTGACCGCAAGACGG
>CAZPBH010000180.1:1631-5029 GCA_964584645.1 uncultured Rhodospirillales bacterium
GGCTTCCTGACCCCTCTGGCCGGCTATCGGCGTGAACTCGGCGCCTATCTGCGAAGCTATTACTACATCGACATCGCACCCCGGCGTGACGCGACCGTCGAGGTCATGGCAACCACGCGCGAAGGCCTGCTGCTTGGGGGCGAATGGCGCGAACGTCTTGCCTTCGGTGAGGTTATCGCCGAAGGGGCCCTCACCCGCGCCGACCGCCAGACCGGGCCAGCCAATGCCGTCATCGACGAAGGCAACGAATATCGTGGCCATCTGTTCGCCGATGCGATCCTGCACCCCAGCGACCGCTGGCGGGTAACGGCCAATTACCGCTTCACAAGCGACGATACCTTCCTGCGCCTCTATGACTATTCCGAGGATGACGTTCTGGTCAGCCGTGTGCTGGGCGAGCGTTTCGGGAACCGGAGCTATCTGCAGGCCTTCGCCTTTACCGTGGATGACATCCGTCCCAACGCGGATGTCGATCAGCCGACCGTCCTGCCCCATGCCCGGCTCAGCGGGGATCTCGGTCAGGGACGCACGGCCGGCGGGACGCTTGGCTACGATCTTGGTCTGGTATCGCTGCTGCGCGAGGAGGAGATCGATTTCGGTCGGTTGAACGCCGATCTCGGCTGGTCCGATCGTTGGACGACCGGTTTCGGCATGGTGGTGGAAACACGGGCCGAAACACGGGGCGACCTCTACTGGCTGCCCGAGGACCGACGCGACGAGGATGACGCGGCGGGCTGGACCGGCCGCTTCTTTCCCCAGGGACGCCTCGATATCGCATGGCCGCTGGTGCGCAGCTATGGCGAGGGCGGGCAGTTCCTGATCGAACCCCGCGCGGCGTTCGACGTGGCGCCGACGGTGATCGGCACAACCACCGGCATTCCCAATGAAGACAGCCGCGATGTGGAATTCGACACCACCAACCTTTTCCGGCTGAACCGTTTCCCCGGCCGCGACCGGATCGAGGACGGCAACAGGCTGACCATGGGCTTGCGGGCCGGGCTTTTTGCCCCCGATGGCAGCTTTGCCAGCCTGTTCCTGGGCCAGACCCAGCGGTTCAGTTCCACCAACCTGTTTCCTGAGGGTTCGGGGCTGGAACAGGACCTGTCCGATCTGGTGGGCCGTCTGCAGCTGAACCCGGGGCGCCTTCTGGACGTTGATTACCGGTTCCGCCTTGATTCGGAGAGCTTTGCCAGCCGCCTGCACGAGGTGAATTTCGTTATCGGCCGCGAGCCCCTGCTGGTCGCCGGCAATTACGTGTTCGTGAGCGAGGTCGCCGGGACGGGCATCGGGCAGAACCGGAACGAGCTGACCCTCGATGTGAGAACGAGGCTGACGGAACGCTGGCGGTCCAACACCCTGACCCGCTTTGCCCTCGGGGGTCAGGCCCGCCTGCTGGAAACGGCGGCGGTGATCGCCTATGAGGACGAGTGTTTCACCTTCTCGGCCAATCTGTCACAGGATTTCACTGATCCTGCCGGGGATCTTTCAGGCACGTCGATCTTCTTCCGGATCGGGCTGCTGGCCCTGGGCGAGGTGGAGAGCCCCGACTTCTTCTGAGCCCGCCAGCCCCGGCTGGTCCTGGGCGCCGCGGTTCAGCCCGCCCGGGCGATGCGTTCGGACTGGGTGCGCTCCCGCCCGATGGCATTGCACAGGAACAGGTAGACCTTGCCGACATCTGAGGTCATCAGCGTTGCGGTCAAGAGGTCGCCGCTGTCGCTGTCGATTGCCTGATCGAACAGATCCTCGAACTGGCGGACATAGCGCTGGACATAGGCCCGGAACTCGCTGTCGCCTTCGTATTTCGAGCGGATACGTTCGACTGGAATGTCTTCCCTCAGGCTCAACAGGCGCTTGGTGAAGATACCGCTATCGCCCCGGTGGAAGCTCTTCCAGACCTTTTCCGGGATCTCGCCCTCCAGCAACCGGTTCAGGTCGACGGTCAGCGAATGCAGGCTCTCGATGACGTATTTGGCTGCCGAGAGGAAGGCATCGCGCCGTGCCCGGAACTCGGTATTCCGGATCTCATCTGCCTTGTTGGCCGCCTCCTCCGAAGCCCGGACAAGCGCCGAACTCTGGCTGGTGAACAGGGCCGCACTCTCCAGCGCCTTGCTGCTCGCATGATCGGCCGTCTCGACCAGTTCCATGCTGTGCTGGCGCAGTTCGCCGCCGGCCTTGCGGATGCTCTCATTGGTGCGATTGGCGATCTCCGCGAGCGCACGCGCATCGCTGAGCACGGACTGTGCTGTTTCCTGAAGCTGAGTCCGGGTCTGCGTGCCCGTCGTCTCGAGATTTCCGATCTCGCGCAGCAGGCGTGCATGCCCTTCCTCGAAGGAGGAAAGCGCACGCTCCATGGCGCCGGTCATGTTGTGCCCGGTATCGACCAGCTGCTGGGTCGAGGAAGCGAGCTTCTGGTGCGCGTCGCTGGCGCGGCCGGTGAGACCCTCGGTTTCCTCCGCGATACGGGACGCCGCGATCCGAAGATCGCTGGCCACCCGATAGGCCGTATCGGAAAGCCCCTGAACCTCCTCCCGCGCTGCCAGTGAGGCCTTGCCGAAATGCTGCACGGCAGCATCGGTATTGGCCTGCACCTCGTCTGCCCGGCTGCGGAATTCGGTACCCGCATCGCGGAGCTGGCTGACAGCCGCCCCAATGGTGGCCGCCAGTTCCTGGGCGTTGTCGTTGAGCGCCTTGCGCACCCCGTCGATCCGCACGAAGGCCTGATCGCTGATCAGGTGGATGTCGGCACCTTGCCGCTCCAGCACCTGCCCGACCTCGCGCAGGCGCGATTCGGCCTGGTTGGTGCTGGCCATGAGCGTGCCCAGCGTTGTCTGGAAGCTCTCCCCGGCCGCGCCGATCAGCTGCACCGCATCCCCGGTGCCATCCTGAACCTCGCTCAACCGCTGCTGGAACCGGCTGGTGATCTGATCGACCTCATCGCGTGCCGTGATACCCTGACGTGCGATCGCCTCGCTCAACTGGCCGACTTCAGCGATCAGCCTCCGGGTCTGCTCGGAGACTTCGCCGCCGTGTCCGGTGACCCCTTCCGCGGCCTGGGCCATGTCGCGGCCGGTGCGGAAGATATCCCCACTCGCCTCGGTGGCTGCCTGCTTGATCGCGTTGGCCGATTCCATCATGCGGGCGAGCAAGCCGCCGATATCGTCCATGACGCCATTGGCCGTCTCGGCGATTTCCGAACGCCGCGAAGCCAGACGGCCGCCGACCGCGTCCAGCCTTTCCACCGCATCATGGCCGGAGACGCGCACGCCCTCGGCGCTTTTGTCGAGTTCCTCCAGGACCTCCCGCATCTGGCCGAGCGCGGACGTGGCGGCTCGGCCCAGATCGTCGGTTCGGTTCGTGAGTTGCTCGGTCAGCTGGCGCGCGTCATGAGCGATGCGGCC
>CAZPBH010000181.1:0-5027 GCA_964584645.1 uncultured Rhodospirillales bacterium
CGAATCTATCGCCATGCGCAGATGGGCCAGCTGGTCTTCGAGCGCATCGACGCGCAGCGAGAGCCGCATGATCTGCTCCAGCGCCATCCGGTTCTGCTGATGGGTGCGGCCCAGCAGCACCAGACCACGCAACCAGCGCAGGCCATGAGCCAGAACCGGAACCCGGCCGAGCCGTGAGATCAGACCATGGCGGCGCTGCCAGGCGTGCAGGCGCACCAGTGCCGGCCCCAGCAGCGGCACGGCCCGCAGCATGTCCTTGACGCGACGGGCAAGGCCGGGCGTGGGTTCCGGCGCCATCGATCCTGCCGGGCCGGTGGCTTTCGGTGCCGTGTCGGGAATGCCATGGGGCGGGCGCTCCCGCTCGGCCGCCAGCCGGGCGGCGAGAGCGTCGAAGTCGATGCGGGAATTATTGGGCCGCAGCATGGGCCTGCCCTGCGGTGGGGGGAAGCTCAACGCGTGTGAGGCGCGGCTTCAGCCCGGCCAGGCCGGCAAAGCGAGTGCCCGTGAAGCCCGCGACCTCGAAGGCGATGAGCCGATCGCGCCAATGATAGCAGACGCCAAGATGATGTTCATCCTCATGCAGGGCGGCGGTGAGCGTGTAGGCGCCCGGCCCGAGATCGAAGGCGAGCGCGAACCGGAAGCGCATCCGCGCCCCGGCCTCCAGATCGATGGGTTCACCCATGAACAGGGTGTTGGTCCCGAAGATCTCCTGACCGAAGCGATCACGCAACGCGATGCCCAGGGTGGCGCCCCTGATGGCGCGATGCGCCTGCACATCGATATCGATCCAGCCCTCTTCCCCGGCGGCGACCATGTTTTCGCCACCGGCGGCCCCCAGCACGCGCCCGCCTGTGATCTCGGCCTCGCGGCTGCCGTAATCGCCGATCAACCGGCGCTCGGATTCACCTTCGGCCGCCTCCTGCTCGGCTTCGAGCCGGGCGATGATCCGGTTGTAGACGTTGACGGCCTCTTCCGGCGACCCTTGCGCGACCACGCGGCCGTGATCGAGCACGATGACCTCGTCGCACAGCACCTTGACGGCGTTGAGGTCGTGGCTGACGAACAGGATCGCCCCGCCGCCATCGCGAAAGGCGCGGATGCGCGCCATGCATTTCTGCTGGAAATGGATGTCCCCGACGCTGAGCGCCTCGTCCACCACGAAACAGGCCGGCTCGGCATGGATCGCGATCGAGAAGGCGAGCCGCATCACCATGCCGGAGGAATAGGTGCGCAGCGGCTCGTCGATGGCCTCGCCCAGCTCGGAGAAGGCGATGATGGCCTCGCGGCGGGCGGCGATCTCCTCCCCGCTCATGCCGAGCAGGGTGGCGTTGAAGGCGATATTCGCCCGGCCGGTCAGATCGGCGTTGAAGCCTGTGCCGAGTTCGAGCAGCCCGGTCGTCCGGCCCCGGACCTCCAGCGTCCCGCGATCGGGCAGCGCCACCCCCATGACGAGTTTCAGCAAGGTCGACTTTCCGGCGCCGTTCTGGCCGATGACGCCCAGTACCCGGCCGCGGCGCAGGCTGAAGCCGACATCATCCACCGCGGTGTTCACATGATGCAGGGGGCGGCGGATCAGCCTTTCGGCCAGCCAGTCGATCCGGCGATCATAGATGCGGAAGACCTTGCGCAGGCCCTCGGCGCGAATGACCAGATCGGACATCCCGGGCGTGTCCCCGCTCACAGCAGATCCCTCAGATCGCGTTCCCAGCGGCGCAGCAGGGCCGCCATCACGGCAATGGCCGCAACCGCACCTGCCCCCGCCCCCGCCATCACCGCCAGATCGGGCGCCTGGCCGAACACGATGGCCCGGTGATACTGGTCGATGAACCAGAAGGCCGGGTTGAAGGGCTGGATCGCAGCAAAGATGGCCGGCATGTCCGCCGCCAGATAGACGATCGGGGTCAGCCAGAACCACAGGAAGGTGATGACACCGATGGCCTCCTTGACATCGCGGATGAAGACCGTCGCCAGCGCCCCCAACAGACCGATGGCCGTCGCGATCAGCTGCTGGAACACCATGATCAGCGGTACCCAGAGCGCTGTGGCCGGGGGCAGGCCTGCCAGTGCCAGGTGAAAGCCCATGAACAGGGTGAGCGTGACCGTCAGCACCACCAGCTCGACCACGGCCAGATGCACCGCGACCAGGGTCAGCGGCAACGGCACCTTGGTCAGCAGCGCGGCCTTGTCGAGGAAGACGGTGGTCATGCGCGCCAGCGTCGTGGCGAAGGCCGTCCAGGGCAGGATGCCGCTGACCAGATAGATGCCGTAGGCGTAGATGCCCTCCGTGCCCGGCAGGCGCGGGCCGATCAGCTCGGCAAAGACGAGCGTGAAGACGAGGATCTGCATCACCGGCCAGATCACCAGCCAGGCCAGACCGAGCTGGGAACCGGCATAGCGCTCCACGAAATCCTGCCGGACGAGCCGCGCGAGCAGGATCAGCGCCGCCGGCCCCCTGCGCTGGCCCGCGCTTGCTGTGCGTGCGCTCACGCCGCCACCTCGATGGCGCGCTTGCCGTCACCTTCCTTGAGCCCCGGAGCCTTCGCCAACGCCCGGTCACGGCACAATCCGGTCGCCATGTTGACCAGCCGGTCGGAGATCACCGACCAGTGATGGCGGGCGAGCCACGCCGCCTGATCCCCGCTGGTCGCCTGCAGGGCTTCGCGATCCTCGATCAGCCTTTCGATCCCGGCCGCCATCTCCTGCGGCGTGGTGCCCGGAAGGCGGTGGACGACCGGCCCCAGCTCGTCGAAGATCGCAAGCGGCGTCACCGCCACCGGCACCTGGGCGCCAAGGCCGAAGCGCACCGCGGCCGAACTGCTCTCCTGCGTTTCCTGGTAGGGATAGACCACCAGATCGGCCTGACCCAGACGCGCCAGCGCTGCTTCCTGCGGCAGGAAATCGGTAACGAGCGTGATCGCCGAGGCGGCCGGGGAGGCCGCGATCCGGGCCCGCAACGCACTGGCGGCCGCTTGCGAGGCCTCGGCCGGGTAGAGCGCATGCAGCATGTCCAGCTGCAGGCCCGGCCAGCTCGCCCGCAGGATGCCGACCGCATCGACGAGTTCCTCAAGCCCCTTGTGCGGCAGCAGGAATCCAAAGCTGGCGAGGCGGAATGCCCCGGCCTCCCTCGGTTCGACCGAACGTTCGGCCAAAATGGGTGTGCCATGCGGCCAGAGGGTGACATTGTCGACCAGCCCGAAGGCTTTCAGCCGGTTCATGTCGTCCACCCCGTGCACCAGCAGACGGTCGGCCAGCGCCAGCGCGTCGGCGATGGTGCGCAGGGACAGATGAAGATCCGGCCGCTCGACATCGGCTGTCGCATGAAAGGCGACGATCACCACCCTGCCGGCCTCGTGCAGCGTGCGCAGCAGACGGGCGAAGGCGCGGAGTTCGAAGAAGCCGAAATTGAACTGGATGAGGACGATGTCGGCCTCGCAGGCGAGCAGCGCCTGTTCAAGGCCCAGCAGATCATCCTGCCATCCCTGCTGCCAGCAGCGGGTGAGGGCGGGCTCTGCCGGGTCCGGGGCTGGCGCGTTCGGGGCTGGTGCGTCCTCGGGCGACAGGGTCTCAGAAACAACGTCGGCGAAGATGTGCATCTGGCTTGCCGGGATCCGCCGGGTGAGCGCATGGGCATAATCGGCGATCCCGCAACGCACGTTCCAGCTGGTGACATGGGCGAAGCGCAGCGGCGCCTGCGGCACCGGGGCGTGTTCCAGCGCGGCGACGGCGGCCTGTGTGCGGGCTGCCGCCCTGTCCCAGCGCCACAGGCCGATACGGGCGCGGGCCGCCTCGCTCCGCTGGCGCCGCTCGGACTCCGACGCCGCATGAACGGCGCGCAGCTGGCGGATCAGATCGTGGGTGTCCGGCTCCGCCCAGAGTGAGCCCGGCAGCGCCAGATGGCTGGCCGAGGGCGCATGCCGCCAGGCGACCGGCCAGCCGGTTGTGGCGTCGAGAAAATCGCGATGACCACCCTGATCGGTCGCAACCACCGGCACCTCGCGCGCCATGGCTTCCGCCGCCGGCAGGCCGAATCCCTCACCCCGGGCCGGGGCCACGAAGGCCTGGGCGCGGGCGTAGAGGGCGGCGATCCCGGCCGCGTCCAGATCGCGATCGATGGCGATGATCGGCGCACAGGGCGCCAGGGCTGCGAGTTGGCGGGCGGTGTGATTGTGTTCGTTGGGAAAGGTCTTGAGGATCAGCACCACACGCGCATCCGGGGCGAACGCGCCCGCCCAGGCGTGCAACAGCACATCCACGCCCTTGCGCGGGAAGCCCGAGGAGATGTGCAGAAAGGCGAAGCTCCGGGGATCGAGCCCCGCCAGCTCGGCCGGCAGGGCGTTATCCTCGGAGCTCTCGGGCGCATCGTCGACGCCATTGCCGACAACGACGATCGGCACCGCCACCCCGTTATCGCGCAGCACCTTCGCGACATAGCGCGAGGTCACGGTGATCAGGCTCAGATCGCTGTTGAACCGTGCCACATGGTGGGCGGGAAACCCGCTCTCCTCCCACGCATAGTTGAACAGGGCGCGGAAAGTGCCGCGCATGTCGGCGGTATCAGGGGGATAGCAGTTGCGCGCCACGATCCGGGCGGGTGCCTCCGCGGCACCCAGCATCTGGGACCAGCACGGCTCGGGCCCCAGCTCTGCCGGCGTCACGGCAAGATCGCGCCCGCCATCATGGCCCTTCAGGGCGACCTTCCAGCCTGCCTGCTCCAGCGCACCCGCCAGCGCCCGGTTGACCTTCGCCAGCGAGTAACTGCCCGCGAGAGGACCCTCAAGCCGCAGATCGACCTCCCCCATCGCCGGCGCGCGCAGCCCCGCCGCTTCCGGCGAAGTGGGCGGGGGATGGCCGATCCGGGTCATCAGCGCGGCCAGATCGCCCGCCACCCGGTCGGTGGAAAACCGGGCGAGGTTGGCACGCTGCCCGGCCAGCACGGCCCGGCGCAGGGCGGGATCGTCGAGCACCAGCGCTGCGGCGGCGGCCACCGCATCGGGGTCCTTCTCGCTCAGCACGAGCCCGCCTTCGCC
>CAZPBH010000182.1:0-5025 GCA_964584645.1 uncultured Rhodospirillales bacterium
GATCGCGGCCGCGGCATCCCCTATGAGGGCAACTACTCCGCCTATCTGGAAGCGAAGAAGAAGCGCTACGCCCAGGAGCAGCGCGAGGAAGAGGCCCGGCAGAAGACCATCGACCGCGAGCTGGAGTGGATCCGGCAGTCACCCAAGGCACGGCAGACGAAGTCGAAGGCGCGTGTCCAGGCCTTCGAGGATCTGCTGGCGGCGCATGAAGATCGCGCGCCCGGCAAGGCGCAGATCGTCATCCCCGTGCCGCCGCGCCTTGGCGATACCGTCATCGACGCGAAGGGCGTCACCAAGGGCTATGAGGACCGCCTGCTGATCGAGGATCTGAGCTTCAGGCTGCCGCGCGGCGGGATCGTCGGGGTGATCGGCCCGAATGGCGCCGGCAAGACCACCCTGTTCCGGATGATCACCGGTCAGGACAAGCCCGATGCGGGCCAGATCATCGTCGGCGATTCCGTCAAGCTCGGCTATGTCGACCAGAGCCGCGATGCGCTGGCCGGTGACAAGACGGTGTGGGAGGAAATCTCCGACGGGCAGGACGTGATCGATCTGGGCAAGCGGCAGATGCAAAGCCGCGCCTATGTGTCGGCGTTCAACTTCAAGGGCCCGGACCAGCAGAAGAAGGTCGGACAGCTCTCGGGCGGGGAGCGCAACCGCGTCCATCTCGCCAAGATGCTGAAATCGGGTGCGAATGTCCTGCTGCTCGACGAGCCGACCAACGATCTCGACACCGAGACGCTGTCAGCGCTGGAGGAGGCGCTGGAGAGTTTCGCCGGCTGTGCCGTCATCATCAGCCACGACCGGATGTTCCTCGACCGTATCGCCACGCACATCCTCGCCTATGAGGGCGACAGCCATGTCGAGTGGTTCGAGGGCAATTTCCAGGACTATGAAGCCGACCGCAAGCGCCGGCTGGGCTCCGCCGCCGACCAGCCCCACCGGCTGAAATACAAGCCTTTGACGCGCTGAGCTGCCGCAAGCGATGTCCCCTGGTACGATCCTGATCACCGGTGCTGCCTCGGGCATCGGGGCGGCGACGGCGCGCCATCTGGCCCACGCCGGCAGCCAGCTGGTGCTGGTTGATGTGAATGGCGCTCAGCTGGCCGACAACGCGGCCGAGCTCGGCAAGGCTGTGGTCCAGAGCAGCGTGCTCGATGTTGGCGATGAGCGTTCCTGGGCACCGTTCTGGCAGGCCCTCGACAAGGCCGAAATCGCGCTGGACGGCCTGGTTGCCTGCGCCGGCATCACCGGCGGCGGGCCGCTGGCCAATGGCGATTTCGCGGCCTGGCGGCGGGTTCTCACCATCAATCTGGATGGCATGTTCCTGACGCTCGCCGGGGGTTTGCCGCGGCTCCGCGAGGGAGGTGCCGCCGTGCTCGTTTCCTCGGTGACCGGCATCAAGGCCTCGCCCTACACGGCGGCTTATGGAGCCTCGAAGGCCGGGGTGCTGCAGATGGCCCGTGTCGCGGCGCTGGAAATGGCGCCCCGCGACATCCGTGTGAACGCGCTGCTTCCGGGCGGGGTGGAAACGCCGATGTGGCGTGACGGTCCTGCCTTCGACCAGCTTCTGGCCGAACATGGCAGCGAGGAGGCGGTCTATCGGGCGCTGGCCGCTGACACGCCGCTCGGGCGGTTTGCACGGCCCGAGGAAATCGCCGGGCAGATTGCCTTCCTGCTTGGCCCCGCCTCAGCGCCCATGACGGGGGCGGCGCTCACCGTCGATGGCGGCTACAGCCTGTAAGCGGGTTCCTGTCGATCAGCCCGCCTGAGCGGAGGTCGGCCCCTCGATCTCGCCGCCACGCAGGGCGTCGAGCAGGGCTTCGATCTGGCCGCCATTACGCTCGATGATCGAGGCGAATTCCTGCCGCTGGGTGAGGGACAGGCTGACCCCGCCGACAGCTATATCGACGACCTTCGGCTCGCCGTTCAGGCGCACACGCCAGTCGATCTGCAGGGGCGGCCCGCCCCCGGTCAACTCCGTGCGTACCGTCACGTCCCGCCGCCCTTCGGCATAGGCGTCGGTGATCTCGATGCGTTCGCCATCATAGTTGCGGAACCGGTAGGCGTAGACGTCGACGATGAGATCCTCGAACAGATCGAGATAGGTCGTGCGCTGCTCTTCCGAAGCCACCCGCCAGTAACGGCCGAGGGCGAAAGCGCCGATGGAGCGCACGTCAAAATTCTCGCGCAGCAGATCGCGGAACTTGGCCTCGCGCTCTGCCTCGTCGACTTCCTCGCCCACGAGCTGGCTCAGCGTCTGATCCTGGAGGTCACGAATGAACTCACGCGCCTCTGCGACCCTGTCCCCGTCCTGCGCGCTCGCCGGAGGGGTTGCTGTCATCAGGCAGGCAAGGGCCATGAATGCAACGGCCATGAGAGGCTTGTGCAGGCCCGTCGGGCGAAATGTGCGCATGGGTGGCTACCTCAGGGTTGTCGGACGGACCGACCCGTCCGATCCGTCAGGGCGGGCGTTGCTGCTTTCCTGAATGGTCCGGCGCGTTTCCTCGACTTCATCGAATTCGGGGAAGTCGAACTCGGCGGGTGCGCCGTCACGGATGGCGTCGCCGCGGCGCTGCAGGAACGAGCTGCGCACGGCCGCGTAATAATCGACCGAGGTCTCGCGCAGGTCTTCAATGACCTCGATGTTTTCCTCACGCGCAGCGATGACCCCCACACCGGTGCGCGCCCAGCGCGCCCTGTCATGGTCATTGTTGGAAAGGTAGCGTGTCAGCGGGTCCGCATAGCTCTCGACCCCGAAGGCGATCCCGTCGCGGATCGTGCTGGGGCCGAGCAGGGGAATCACGAGATAGGGGCTTTCCTTGAACCCCCAGACAGCGAGGGTCTGGCCCAGATCTTCCGCTTCATATTCCATGCCCAGTTCACGGCCCACATCGATCAGACCGGCAAGTCCCAGTGTGGAATTGACGACGAACCGCCCCACAGCCTTTGCCGCGCCGTCGATATCGCCCTGCAACAGCTGGTTGGCGAACACCAGCGGGCTGTTCAGGTTCCGCAGCACGTTGTTCACCGCCTGACGAAAGAAATCCGGCGTGATGAACCGATAGCCGCGTGCGATCGGCTCCACCAGGGCGCGGTCCAGCGCATCGTTGACCGTGAAGGACACACGGTTGAACGGCTCCAGCGGATCGTAGGGCTCAAAGGGGTCGCGATCTCCGCTTGCGCATCCGGCAAGCGCGCAGACCAGAAGCACGAGAAGAGGCCAACGGCTTGCTCCGCGCGCAGTTCCGGAGTGGGGGACGGTCGAGAGAGCTGAAGCGTTCACGTGGCAGGAACTCGGATGGTTGAACGACAGGCCAGGTCGCACCGCGCCCCGGATGGCTCTGGATAACGCACGGAGGCTCGGGCCGTTTCCAGAATGCGACTCTCGTTCGGGAGGACAACCCCCGCCGGCCGCATGCAGACCATCGCATGGGGGATATAGCACGCTCCCGGCACCGACGACATCCCACGGACGAGCGCTCGCTTCGCCCGACCGAAAGATGTTGCGGGAATGCCGCACCTGCCGGCCCTCTGATACCTTCACCTTGGATGACGAAATCGTCTAGGGTTCCGCCCATGGCCGAATCCGCGCATCAGCTCGCCCCGCATGACCCGCCCTGGCTGCGTGGGCTCAATCCGGCCCAGCGTGCCGCCGTCGATGCCCTGGACGGTCCGGTTCTCGTGCTCGCCGGCGCCGGGACGGGCAAGACACGCACCCTGACCGTCCGCCTCTCCCATCTGGTGGCCTCGGGAAGAGCGCGGCCACGGGAAATTCTGGCCGTGACCTTCACCAACAAGGCGGCACGGGAGATGCGCGAACGGGTTGCCGCCACGCTTGGCCGACCGGTCGAGGGCTGGTTTCTCGGCACCTTTCACGCGCTGGCGGCCCGGCTGTTGCGCGGCGAGGCGGAGCGGGTCGGCCTGACCAGCGGCTTTACCATCCTTGATCCCGACGACCAGCTTCGCCTGATGAAGCAGCTGATGGAGGCCGAGGGCATCGACCTCAAGAAATGGCCGCCGCGTGCCTGCCTCAGTCAGATCGAGCGCTGGAAGGACAGGGCGCTCACCCCCGACAGGCTCAAGCCCGAGGATGGCGGCGATCTCGCGGCCGGGCGGATGGTCGCGCTTTATGCGGCCTATCAGGCAAGGCTCATCTCCCTGAACGCCTGTGATTTCGGCGATCTGCTGATGCATCTGGTCGCCCTCTACCAGCGCGATGAGGAGGTGCTTGAAGCGCACCGGGCGCGCTTCCGCTATATCCTGGTCGACGAATATCAGGACACCAACCTCGCCCAGTATCTCTGGCTGCGTCTGCTGGCAGGGGCGCATCGCAATCTGTGCTGTGTCGGTGATGATGATCAGTCGATCTATGGCTGGCGCGGGGCGGAGATCGGCAACATCCTGCGCTTCGAGACGGATTTTCCGGGCGCCACCATCATCCGGCTGGAGGAGAATTATCGCTCGACCGGCCATATCCTGAATGCCGCTGCCGGGCTGATCGCGCATAATCGCGGCAGGCTCGGCAAGACGCTGTGGACCGGCGACGATGCGGGCGAGAAGGTGCGCGTCCACGCGCTGTGGGACGGCGAATCGGAAGCGCGGTTCGTGGCCGAGGAGATCGAGGCGCTGCAGCGCGCCGGCCATCCGCTCAACCAGATGGCAGTGCTGGTCCGGGCCGGCTTCCAGATGCGCGAGTTCGAGGACCGGTTCCTGACCATCGGCCTGCCCTATCGGGTGGTCGGCGGCCCACGCTTCTACGAGCGGCAGGAAATCCGGGACGCGCTCGCCTATTGCCGGGTGATCGTCCAGCCCGCCGACGATCTGGCCGGCTTGGTCGCGGACGCTGACGTAGAGGGTGATCTCGGGATAGTTCGACGTGTCGATTTGGGCCAGCTCGGCGGTGAACTCGCCGTCGGCGTGGACGGTGCCGGCCAGCAGCAGCCAGGCTAACAGGGCCAGGATCCATTTACGTCGCATAAGCTACTTCTCCTTTCGACTGACGACGAAAGACCAATGACGAAT
>CAZPBH010000183.1:0-5008 GCA_964584645.1 uncultured Rhodospirillales bacterium
GCCCGTGCGCTCGCCGTCGGTCCGCAGGTGCTGCTGATGGACGAGCCCTGCTCGGCCCTCGACCCCATCGCCACCGCTGCGGTGGAGGAGATGATCGGCGAGCTGGCCACAAGCCGGGCCATCGTCATCGTCACCCACAACATGGCGCAGGCCCAGCGGGTGGCTGCCCGCACGGCCTTCTTTCATCTGGGCCAGCTGGTCGAGATCGCGCCGACCAAACAGCTTTTCCGCGAGCCGACAGACGAGCGCACCAGGGGCTATGTGCTCGGCACCTATGGGTGATGTCCCGCCGGCGCTTGGCAGGGGGTCGCGGCTCGACTAGCATGGAGGATGTGGGTTCGCGATATCGGGAAGGGGGTCCCGGTGAATCAGACGCTCCGCTTTGCATCCGGCCCGACCGGCAGGGCACAGACGCGCATGGGCGCCGCGCAGGACGGTGCAGCGCGTGCGGAAATCCTCCTGCTGGAGGATGAGAGCGATCTGGCCGAGCTGGTCGCCTATAATCTCCGCCATGCCGGTTTTGAGGTCCGCCTTGCCGCCGATGCCCGGGCGGCACGTCGGCACCTCGAATCACGACCGGTTGATCTGGCCATCGTCGACTGGATGCTGCCGCGCGAATCCGGCCTTGCCTTCTGCCAGTGGCTGCGCGGTCAGGCCATGCTGGGCGACACCCCGGTCATCATGCTGACCGCCCGGACGAGCGAGACCGAAAAGCTCGAAGGGTTCGAGGCCGGGGCGGATGATTACGTCACCAAGCCCTTCTCGCCGGCCGAATTGCTGGCGCGGGTGCGTGCTGTCCTGCGCCGGGCTACCCCGCCCGCGCGAAGGGAAGAGCCCGTGCAGGTGGGCCATCTGCGCCTCGATCCCGTCAGCCGGCAGGTCACGCGCGCCGGCACAACCTGTCGGCTGGGTCCGACCGAATTTCGCCTGCTGCACTTCCTGATGTGCCATCCGCGCGAGGTCTTCTCCCGCGAGGCGCTGCTGGAGGCCATCTGGCCGGAAAACATCCATGTCGAGCTGCGCACCGTCGATGTGCACGTCAGGCGCCTGCGCCAGAGCCTCGAGGTCGACGGCCTGCCCGACCCGGTGCGCACACATCGCCTGGCGGGATATGCGCTCGACCCTGAGCTTCTGGTTGATTTGGCTGAAGCCGACCCCGCCGCTGGCTGAACTCCCGCCCGCGACGCCCATCTCCTGAAGCCTGTCCACGCGAAGGGAGAAAGAAATGGTGGTGCGGTTCCTGCCGGTTCTGATGGCGGTCTTGGTGCTGGGCTTGCCGGCGCGAGCCTTCGATCCGATGGATCCGGCCGCCGGCGTTCAGGTCTGGGAAACCACCATACCGGCGCGTGGCCAACGCCCGCGGGCGGTCGAGCTGCGGGTGTCGTTGCCGCGAGAGGGGGCCGGGCCCTGGCCGGTGATCGTCTATTCCGCCGGGGCGTTCTGCGAGCTTGCGCTCAACTGGCGTCTTCTCGATGGCTGGGCCGGGGCCGGCTATGTCGTGATCGCCCCGCGCCACCTCGACAGCCGGGATTATGGCGAACCGGCCCGCGATGAAGAGGGGCGCCCGCAGATGGCCCTCGATATCCGGGCTCAGGACATGCGCGCTGTTCTGGACCACGCTGTCACCATCGAGGCGGCCCTGCCGGCCGTGCGCGGAAAGATCGACTGGGAACGGACGGCGGCGGCCGGCCATTCGCTGGGTGCCCTGATCGCCTTGCAGATGGTCGGCGCTGATGCGGTCGATGCCGCGACCGGGGAAGCCAGCCCGGTCCATCAGGACGAACGCTTCGATGCGGTGCTGACCTATTCCGCCCCCGGACGCCTGCCGGGCATGGATGAGGCGAGCTGGCAGGGCATCACGGTGCCGAGCTTCACCGCCACCGGCACGGCCGATGTGCCGCTCGGCTCACCGCCCGGCTGGACGGCCGAATGGCGCCGCGAGAGCTGGGAATTCGCGTCCCCCGATGCGGATGCCAGCCTGCTCTGGGTCGAGGGGCTCGACCATTACATGGGCGGGCTGGTCTGCCGGGAGGATGTGCCGGGGCCCAGGGATCGGACGGCTCTGGCGACCTTCCTCCAGGCCTCCACCGCCTTTCTGGATCGGGTCCTGAAGGGCGAGGGCGCCGGCGCTGATCCCGGCCTCATCGGGGGGCTCAGCCAGGGCCGCGCCGAGCTTCTCCGACGCGCGCATGCCGTGAGCCGCCCGGATTGAACCCGTGACGCCGCGCCATCGCGCGAAGACGGGGGAGGAATGGCGCCCGGATCATTCGCCGGATCACTCGATTACGTCGACATCCGCGCGGGCCGAGCGGATCGGCGTGCTGTCGAGCCAGGCCCGGACATCCGCCCCGGTACGCGCCGGATCCTCCAGCGTCGGCATGTGGCCGAGCCCCTCCCACAGGAGGATCTCGACATCGGCGTTGACCATCAGGTCCCGGAAGGTCTCGGCCTGACCGGCATCGAGCTGCGGGTTGGCGTTGCCCCAGGCGATCAGCGTCGGGGCGGTGATCCGGGCCAGGGCGGTCGCGGGATCGCCGGCATAGTACTGCGCCAGCCGGCGCCATTCGGCGAGCCGCTGACCCTCCATCCACATCAGGTCTCGATATTCACTCACCAGTTCGGGCGTGACCTTGCTGTCATCGCCGAAATTCCGGGTCAGCAGGCCGCGATAGAAGCTGCGGGGCGAGAGAAACGCCTTCGCTGCCAGCGCATCCGGCATCCAGGGCTGAGGCGGCAGCATCGCCCATGCATTGCGCTCCGGCCGGACCAGACCACCCGGATTGGCAAGCACCATCCGCTCGATCCGCTCGGGATGGGCGGCCGCATAGTGGAACGCGATCTGGCCGCCGATCGAGGTCCCCCCAAGGGTGAAGCGCTCAAGGCCGAGCCCGCGCACGAAATCCTCGATCAGGGCCACCGAGCGCTCGGTCGTGTAGTTGTGGGTGGCGTCAGGGCCGGTCAGGCCATGGCCCGGCAGATCGAAGCGGATGACGCGGTAGCTGTCGGCGAGGGCTTCGACCCAGCCATCCCACATCCTGAGATTGCCGAAATGGCCGTGCACCAGCACCACCGCCGGGCCAGCGCCATCGATGCGGTAATGGACAGACGTGCCGTCGATCTCCATGAAGCGGGAGTTGTCAGCGCCATAGCGCGCGATCAGGTCCTCGCGCGGGATACCCTGGGCCCACCACAACGCCCCGCCCGCGACGAGTGCTACAAGCACGATCGCGCTCAGACAGATCGCCCCGAATATCTTGAGAAATCCCGACATGGTCCCTGATCCCTGTTTTTTCTGGTTGGAAGTTCAGATGGGTCCGCATGATTGGTGTGACGAGTGAACGCCGGCCCGGAAGATGACCGCCCCGGCACGCCCGCTGTCCTGGACTGGCAGGGAACGGTGCCGGTCGCGCGGGCCTTCGGGGATGTCTATTACAGCGCGGCCGATGGAGCGGCCGAGGCCCGGCACGTCTTTCTGGGAGGCTGCTTGCTGCCGGCCGGCTGGGCCGGGCGTGCGAGCTACACGATAGGCGAGACCGGCTTCGGCACCGGTCTCAATCTGCTGGTTGTCCTGCAGGCCCTTGCGGCCGATCCGCATGCGCCGGGCCGGTTGCACTTCCTGTCCGTGGAGGCCCATCCGCTGCGCCGGGCCGAGCTGGAACGCGCCCATGTGGCCTGGCCCGATCTGGCCCCGTTTTCGGCCTTGCTGCTGGCCGTTTACCCCGATCCGCCGCGAGCGGGCGTGCACAGCCTCACGCTCAAGGGCGACAGGGTGACGCTGACCCTGATGATCGGCGAGGCTGCGGCAGCGCTGGAAGAAGCGGAGGCCCATGTTGACGCATGGTTCCTTGACGGGTTCAGCCCGGCGCGTAATCCCGCGATGTGGCGGGCCGAGGTGATGGCGCAGGTTGCGCGTCTCTCGGTTCCGGGTGCCCGGGCGGCGAGCTTCACCGTGGCGCGCGGGGTACGTGACAATCTCACAGCAGCAGGCTTCACGGTCGCGAAGCGTCCCGGCTTCGGGCACAAGCGCGAGGCGCTGACGGCCTGCCTGAGCGCGGCTCCCTCTGCACCGCGTCAGCCGGCGATGGCACGGGCACAACCGCGTGGGGAAAGTAGGCGGGCGGCCGTCATCGGTGGGGGTATTGCGGGTGCCTGCCTCGCCTTCGAGCTGCGCAGGGCGGGCTGGGGGGTCGAGCTGTTCGATCCTGCACCCGGCATGGGCGCCAGCGGCCACAAGGCGGCGATGGTGATGCCAAGGCTCGATGCCGGCCCGAGTGCGGCGGCGCGCTTCCATGACCATGCCTATCGCCATGCGGTGGCGTTCTACGATCAGCTGGATGGCGTGCATGAGGGGGGCATCTGGCGCGCCCGTGAGGTGCTGTTCCGGCCGGGGACCGCGCGGCGGCAGGCGGCGCTCAGCCGGGTTCGGGAGCGGGCGACGATCCCCGATCTGGCGTTGGTGGAGGAGGGTGCAGCGGCCCATCTCGCCCGGGCCGGAGCGGTCGATCCTGCAAGGGTGATCGAAGTTCTGCTCGAGGGCGTGCAGGTCCATGATAAGCGCGTGACATCGCTTCAAGCCACGCCCGGGGGCTGGGTGCTTGAGGGCGAACCCACTCATTACGGCGCCGTGCTGGTTGCGACCGGGGCAGCTGATGCGCTGATCGAGGGGGCGGGGCTGCGGCTCGACCGTTCGCGCGGCGCGCTGGCTGTCGGTACGGCCATCTCCGGGCCGCCGGGACCGGTCGCGGCCGGGGAGGGCTATGCCATCCCCCTCGGCGCAGATCACTGGCTGGTGGGGGCGACGGCTGACAGGCTTGGCCCGCAGGATATCCCGGAACCCTTCGGGCCCGCCGATGCCGAAGCCCTCACCTTGCGCGCGCGCGCTTTGGGGCTCGAAGGATTTGTGCCCGTGACGGGGCGTGTGGCCATCCGCACTGCCAGCCCGGATCGCCTGCCCAAGGCCGGGCCCCTGACCCAAGGTCCCGAAGGCGAGTCATCCGAGGGCCCTGAT
>CAZPBH010000184.1:0-2847 GCA_964584645.1 uncultured Rhodospirillales bacterium
ACCCGCAAGGAAGAGCTGCTGGTGCCCAAGGAAACCCTGTCGAAGATGTGGGTGCTGCGCCGCATCCTGATGCCGATGGGCGTGACCGACGCGGTCGAGTTCCTGCAGGAGAAGATCCGCACGACCAAGAGCAACGAGGAATTCTTCCGCTCGATGAACCAGTAGGCGGGAGGATGGGCCGCGCGCCCCCACCCCTGAGCCGCGGCGCAGGGCCTTGCTTCAGGGCCGCCCCTTGTCTCCATCATTCCTTAACGCTGATTTTTGAACTTCGCTTAATCCAGCGCAGGGTAGGATCATCTGGGGCGTGGTAGGTTCGCGCTTCAGATCGACCCGGCCGGCATGGTAACGCGGGGGGCGCGGAGCTAGCGAGTCTGGCTGACAGGGCAAACGGCAAGGGGACCGTGGGCGATGGCACAGCATTACGACCTGTTCGGCAGCACCATCCAGCAGCAGATCGCCACGCTCTACGTGGCCTATTTCGGCCGAGCGGCCGATCCTGACGGCCTGGAATTCTGGGTCGGCGAATACATCAACGCCACCAACCATGGCCAGAGTGCGACCGAGGCGCTCGCCAACATCGCCAGCAGTTTCGCCGCCGATGCCGAGGCCCGGGCGCTGTTCGACTTCCTGGTGGATCCGCTGGAGATGGCGCCCGACGACATGATCGTCGCCATCTATCAGAATCTGTTCAACCGCGCGCCCGACCTGGCCGGGCTGGACTATTGGCGGGGCGAGATCAACGCCGCGCTGGACAGCGGTGCCTTCATCGGCGAGGTGCTGCTCGACATCATCTCCGGCGCCCAGGGGCTCACGGATATCGACGGGGATGACAATCCGGATGTCGACGATATGGCGACCCTGACCAACAAGGTCGCCGTTGCGCTCGACCTGCCGCAGGCGATGATCGCTACCGGCATGGAATGGACCAGTGCCACACAGGATTTCGCCAGGCAGGTGATCGCCGAGGTGGACGATACCCCTGCCACGGTCCAGCAGGCGAGCCAGGCGATCGACAGCTTCACAGGCAGCATCGCCGACCCGGACCCGGTGCCTGATCCTGTCCCCGATCCGGACCCGGTTCCCGATCCGGTTCCCGACCCAGACCCGGTGCCTGATCCGGACCCGGTGCCCAACCCCAATCCGGGGGTCGACTGGAACCTCAATCTTCCCGGCCCCGATGAGGGGCGCGAGGGCGAGACCCTGCGCATCAACCTCCGCGCCTCCGAAGCGCTCGACAACGCCCAGACGATCAGCTGGGCGGTGGTCGCCGGCCCTGGCAGCAACGATGCCTCGCCCGAGGATTTCCTGACCTCGAAGGGGACGGTCAGCTTCGCTGCGGGCGATGTCGTGGAGCAAATCGCCCTCGACCTGCAGCTGGGCGACGGGGTTGAGCCGAATGAGAGCTTCACCCTCGAGGTGCGCGACGGCACGGGCGCCCTGCTCGACAGCCTCGACCTGACCATCATCGACGATGACATCGATTATGGCGGGGTCGAGACGGTCAACGATGACGCCCAGCCCTTCAATGCCGTCGTCCGGATCATCGCCCATCTGCCCAGCGGCGTGCTGGCCCAGGGCACGGGTGTGCTGGTCGGCCCCAATGATGTCCTGACCGCCAGCCATGTCGTCTATGACGCGCTGGAAGGCGGCGTGGCCACCAAGGTCGAGATCTGGCCGAGCTACAACCCGAACGAGACCAATCTCGACGACACCTTCTATTTCGGCACGGTCGATTATTACGATCCCGATTTCGACCCCGATGGCGACGGTCTGGTCTATTCCGGCGACAACCGGCGGAACACGCAGGGCGGGGCCGAGCTCGACATCGCGCTGATCTCGCTCGACGAGAATATCGGCCTGACCTACGGCATGATGGATATCGGCTGGGATTTCGACTCGGGCTTTGGCTATGTGACCGGCTATCCGGCCCTGCATTCGGGCTATCTTGTCCAGGATTCGGGCCAGCTCTACACCGACAGCATCGATGACTTCATCTACATCGACAATCTGGTCATCAATTCCGGCAATTCGGGCGGCCCGATCTGGATCGACGAGAGCGGCACCGCCACGGTCGTCGGCATCGTCTCCACCGGCGGGGCGGCCACCCTGATCGGCGGTCACCAAAGCTGGCTGGAGGATGCCCTGCTGGCCAACGACATCGGCATCGCCTGAGCGGCAGGCTGCCCTGCCGTGGTGCCGTCAGTCGAGTTCCAGGACGTGCACCTTGCCCCCATAGATTTCGGCTACCGCAACCCGGGATCCGTTGGCGGCAACTCTCATAACACCGCCAAACTTATTGCTCGTGCCCCCGGGCGCCAGGATACGCATCAGCTGCCATCCGGTGCCGGTGTTTCGGTACAGCGCGGCTAACTCTGCTTCAGGGTGACCGAGCGCCAACAACTGCGCATCCGATTGAGACATGGATGCCCCCTCCAAATTGACTTGTCATGGGCCACCATGATTCCGCGGTCAGCCGTGCCTGCTGGCTCCAGTTTCCGGCACCATCGTCCCCCATGATATAGACGGCCCCGCTCGCCGGAGCGTTGGTCGTTTCATTGGACACCAGCGCGACGACCCCGTCATTCATCGCCGCCGCAACGCGCAAGGGATAGCTGTTCAGGGACGCGGCCGTGATCGGGGCCGGCAGGAGCAAGCGCTCATAGCTGCCATCAGGCTGGCGCGTGAAGATATATCCGGTTTGGGTCTCAAGGGCCCCTGCAAGGACCTGGGCACCATCGGAGCTGATCTCGAGCCCATAGCCCAGGCCGTCATTCGCCGTACCGCCATTTTCTCCCACCAGATTCTGCTGGTAGGCATAGGTGCCGTCGAACTGGCGGACATAATGCA
>CAZPBH010000184.1:2857-4975 GCA_964584645.1 uncultured Rhodospirillales bacterium
AGGAACAGCCTGCCCAGCCCCAGCAGGGCGATCCGACGAACAGCGCGCTGCCATCCTCGCTCAGGGAGAGATCGATGCCAAAAAGGGCTTTCGCGCGCCGCGCCGGCCGCTCCTCGATCACCTGCGGCGAGACCGTCCAAGTTGAAGGCCCCGTCCTCTCGAAGATGTACACCGCGCCGTAATTGGTTCCGCCCGACTGGCCGAAGTCGTATTCCTTCGCCCCGACAGCGATCAAGCTTCCGTCGCCGGATATCGTGACGGCTTCGCCAAAGCTGTCCCAATTCTGCGACCCGGCCGGAATTTCCAGTGTCTGCAGCAGTGCCCAGCTTGCATCCGGCTGTCTCTGATAGATGAACGCCCGTCCTGACGTGGTCCCGGACCCATCCGTTTCCTGCCGGGAGCCGATCAGCAGGAGGCTGCCATCGGCGCTGAAAGCCATGGCCGAGACAAATGCGGACACACCGCGGCTGATGACCTGCCGCTCGGATGGCGCAACCGTCAGGGCGGTCATCGCGGTGCCGCAGCGCGTTGGCGTGTCGGTTTCACAGACCTCAAGGGAAACGCCGGGGTAAGTCCCGCTTGCACCGTTCGGGATCACCAGGCCGAAGCCGCCCCGATCCAGTGGCCGGATCGCCAGACCGGCGAGCCCGCCATCGGCGGTGATCGTCGGAGGGTCGAGCGCATCATTCTGGGCATCGCTCGGTTCAAGCGTAACGACGGTCCCATCGGCCACGGTCATGCTGGCGGGCAGGCCACTCAGCACCGGGGTGGGCGACAAAGGGGGCGGGGTCGTAGCGGCGCCGGAGATGCCGGGTACCCGAAAGCGGAGGACATAGTTCTGGGCAGCGACGTCGGTGTATCCAAGCAGCACGGCGAGCGCACCGAGGCTCGAGATGACGCATCGCCACCAGGCCATCCTGACCATTGCTGTTCTCGCCCTCCACCGATGACGGGATCATCGCACCGCGCGGGGTGGGGGTCAACTGGGGGTCATGTGGTGCACGCCCCCCTTGCTGAGACCCTTGGGGCCTGCCCGCGCATCGGTTCCCTGACCAGACGGCATTTGGCGGGCAGGGCCTGATCGGTTATCCCGGGGGCATGCAGCCCGCCTCCCCCCTGATCGGCCGGACCGGCACCGGCCTGCAGCTCACGGCCGTGCTGAGCTCGGCCGGGCTGCTGGCGCTGGGTGGGGGCATACAGGGGCTGCTGCTGCCGTTGCGCGCCGATTACAACGGCTTTTCCGACAGTGTGATCGGGGCGCTGGGGGCGGCCTATTATCTGGGCTTCCTGCTGGGCTGCCTGTTCAACCGGCGCCTGACGGAAAATGTCGGGCATATCCGCACCTACACGATCTTTGCCGCGCTGGCGGCCAGCATCCTCCTGCTGCTGCCGATGAACCAGCAGCCCTGGTTCTGGCTGCTGCTGCGGGTGGCCTCAGGCGCGTGCTATGCCGGCATGCTGATGGTGATCGAAAGCTGGCTGGGCGCGCGCACCACCGCCCAGGATCGTGGCCGCTATTTCGGGGCCTATCTGCTGATCTCCTATCTCCTGCTGACGGTCGGCCAGCTGATGCTAACCCTCGTGCCGGTCGGCGAGGGGGCCTTGTTCGACATGGCGGCGATCCTGTTCTGCCTGACCCTGATCCCGGTTGCCGCGACGCGCAGCACCGCCCCGGCCCCGATGGTGGCGGCCCGGCTCGATCTGCCCGGGCTCTATCGCATCTCTCCGGCAGGGGTGGTCGGCGCAGGGCTGGCGGGGCTGGCCTCGGGCGGGGTGCTGGCCATCATCCCGATCTTCGGGTTGAGTGCCGGGCTCGGTGTCGGCTGGGCGGTGGCGATGACGGCGGGCACCGCGCTGGCCGGTGCGCTGTTGCAGACACCGCTCGGCTGGCTGTCCGACCGCATCGACCGGCGGCATGTGATGCTGCTCTGCATGGTTCCGGCCGCGGCCCTGGCGGCGCTGATCGTCCTGCTGCCGCTTACCCCCAGCCTGGGCCTGATCGCGCTGGTCGTCACCTATGCCGCCCTGGCCACCCCGCTCTACGGTCTGGCGGTAGCGCATGCCAATGACCGGGCGCCGGCCGAGCGGTTCGTCGAGACGGCGAGCGGCCTGTTGCTG
>CAZPBH010000185.1:0-966 GCA_964584645.1 uncultured Rhodospirillales bacterium
GTCGGTGGTTCGAATCCGCCCCTGGGCACCATTCTTCCCTGATCGCCGCAGCTTCACACCCCCAGGGTCCCACCCTGCTGAAACGGGCGAGCCGTGCCGAAGGCCAGCCCCGCTTCTGCAACCCATGCGGGCTTGCTTCTTGCCCTCCCGCCATGGCCACGGCAGGGTGATTCCCGATGACGCAACCGGATTCCAGCCCTGTGCCCGATACCGGCCATCGGATCGGTATCGATCTCGGCGGCACCAAGATCGAGATCATGGTCCTCGACCCGACAGGCACGCCCTGCCTGACCCGGCGTGTTCCGACCCCGCGCGGCTCCCTGAAGGAAACCATCACCGCCATCCGGGATCTGGTCCATGCTGCCGAAGCCGAACTCGGCATCACCGCCCCTGTCGGTGTGGGCATGCCGGGCGCGGTCTCACCTGCTACCGGGCTCATCAAGAACGCCAATTCGACCTGGCTCAATGGCACGCCCTTCCACACCCTGCTCGGCGAGGCAATTGCCCGCGAGGTGCGGGTCGCTAATGATGCCGACTGCTTCGCCCTTTCCGAGGCCGTGGACGGGGCGGCCGCCGGGGCACGCACGGTGTTCGGGATCATCATCGGCACCGGCACCGGGGCCGGTATCATCTTCAACGGGCAGATCGTGACAGGGCCGAACGCCACCGGCGGGGAATGGGGCCATATCCCGCTGCCGTGGCCGCGGGACGAGGAACGGCCCGGCCCTGCCTGCTATTGCGGCCGCCATGGCTGTATCGAGACCTGGCTTTCCGGCCCGGGCTTTCAGGCCGATCATGAGCGGGCGACCGGGGAACGGCTCAGCGCCACCGAGATCGTCGCCAGGGCCGAGGCCGGGGATCGCGCCTGCGCGGCCTCCTTCGAACTCTATTGCGACCGTATGGCGCGCGCGACCGGGCAGATGATCACGGTCTTGGACCCCGATGTGATCGTCCTCGGCGGTGGCC
>CAZPBH010000185.1:976-4955 GCA_964584645.1 uncultured Rhodospirillales bacterium
GCCTGGTGCCGCCGAAACATGGCGATAGCAGCGGGGTGCGGGGTGCGGCCCGGCTCTGGTCATGACGACATCTCCAGGCTCCGCACCCCCGCCGGCCACACACGCGCTGGCCCGCCTTGCGCGCTGGATCGCGGACCATGCCGAAGGCTTCTGGCTGACCCGCGGCATCGACCGCGCGACCGGCCTGCCACATGAGAGCCTGAGGGCCGATGGGTCGGGCCGGGGCGATGATCTGCGGGTGCGGGTGCTGGCCCGCCAGCTTTTCGTCTTCGCGCGGTGGGAAGGGCACAACCCGGCCGCCCGACCGCTGGCGGCGGGGTTGCTGGACCAGCTCGTGACCCGCGCATGCCATCCCGAAGGCGGTTTCGTCCACATCCTGAGCCGTCAGGGCCGCGTGATCGACAGCCGGCGCGACCTTTACGACCATGCCTTCATCCTGCTGGCGCTTGGCGCGCTGCGGGCGGGCACCCGGGGTGCTGAGGTCGACCCGCTGATCGATGCGACCCTCGCCTTTCTGGATCGCAACCTTGCCGACACCGGGAAACTGGGCCGTTACCTCGATGGCCTTGATGCATCCGGCACGGCCCTCACCATGCCCCGCCGACAGAACCCGCACATGCACCTGCTGGAAGCGCTGCTGATGCTGCGTGCGGCCGGGAGAGACGACCTCGATGCGCGCATTGCGGCGTTGCTGGAGAGCTTCCGGACCTGCTTCATGAGCCCCGATGGCCGTCATGTCATCGAAACCTTTGATGCCGGCTGGCAGCGCTTCCCGGACGCCCAGCGCTGGGAGCCCGGCCACAGTTTTGAATGGGTCTGGCTGCTGGCATGTGCTGGCATGGCCGACCGCCCGATCTGCCTCGATCTGATCCGGCATGGCCTCAAGGAAGGTTTGTGCCCCGAGACCGGGCTCGTTCGCGATGCCGTGCCCCATGGAGCCGGCGATCCGCCGCCCCGGCTCTGGCCGCAGATCGAGGCCCTCAAGGCGCTGTTCGTGGCCGAGACGCTCTGGCCCGATGCGGCCAGCGATGTCGCGCCCACGGCCGCACGCCTCGGCGAGGCGCTCTTCACCACCTATCTCGACAATGCTGGCCGCCATGACGACCGGCCGCACCGGCCGGGTTCAGGCAGTACCGGCCCCGTGCTCGCGAGTACGGTCTACCATCTCCAGACAGCCGCCGAAGCGCCGGCCCTGCTGGCACTGGCGCAGGATGCGGCGAAACCCCTGACGGCCATCCGGGCCGTCGGGGCCTGATCGCTCAAGGGGCATGGATCACGCTTCCCTGCCAACCGGCCTCTGGGTCGAGGTTCAGCTGGCCCGCTGCACTGCCGAGGGACGCGCCGGGGTGTTGCTGAACCGTGGCGACCGGGACAGCGGCGAAATCCTCATCAAATATCGCCTGCGCGATGGACGCGCACGCCTGCTGGGACGCCAGCGCGATCTGGAGGGTCGGCTGGGCTGGGCGCCGCTGACACGCACCGATCCCGATGAGGAGCGCCCGATCGACATCGCCATCGAACGCCGGCTTGCCCGGGATCCCGACCTCTGGGTGCTGGAGATCGAGATACGCGACCCGGGCGATCACCCGCTCGCCGACGCCCTCTGACACAGGCACCCCTGAAGGCCACCGCTGCAATCTGTTGCCAGCCCTGCGGGAGAGGATTACGCTTGCGACGGGATGGAGGGGACCCTGACACAAGTGCGGCCCATCGCGGCCTTCGAGCACCGCGACGATCACGGATTCACGCTCGAAAGCGCGGGCCGGCATCACCTGATCGTGAACCTGGCGGGCTATCGGGCCAAGCTGGCCTGCGAGCTGGGCCGGCGCGCGGACGGGTCGACGGGCTGTATCGTCTATCTGTCCAACCTCAGATTCTGGTCGACACCGGAGGGGGCGGAGATCGACGACACCGACCGACAGGCGATCGGGCGTTTCCTGAGCGGCCAGCTGGCCGCCATGTGGGGATGGGTCGATGTCAGCTGAAAGTTACATCATGGCCACCGAGGAACTGGCCTGGCTGCCGGAAGAGCGTCGGGCAGAGCTGGCGCGGGAGATCGAGGCCGAAGCCTGCTGGCCCAATGTTGCAACGCTCATGGAGAAGCGGGCCTCGGGCAGCCCGCTGGAGCGGGGAGCGCTGCTTGCGCTCGCCCGCCGGATTGCCGAAAAGGCCGTTGTGAGCCCCAAGCGCCATGGTGCCGTGATCTTCACACGCATCCAGCTGGACGAGGCCCAGCGCCTGGTGATGACCGACCCGCGCGCCAGTCTGGTCCACACCCGTCCGGCCGGGGCGCTTCTCGAAATCCTGGGTCTGCTCGACCCGGACAGCCCGCTCACCACCGCGGAGGTGGCCGAGCTCTGGGAAACCGTGCGCCGGCGCTATTGCGCCGCTGCAAGCGGCAATGTGACCGCCCTGCTTTGATGCCCCTGTTCCCTTCACCCCCTGACAAGGAGAATGCCAGATGAGCAAGCAAAAGGATCACCCGGACAGCCAGACGAGCCGGGTCGACATTCCGACGATCAAGGAAAACAAGAAGGTCGATACCGTCAACAACGTCCCGAAGGACGAGGCGCTGAAGGCCTATGACAAGAAGCCCGGCGCCGACAGGAAGGGTCCGGCCGTCAAGCAGGACGCCCCCAAGCCCAAGGGCATGTGATCCTGCCGATGCCGGGGACGTCGGGGTGCGGCGGTTCGGCCCTCCGGCTTGGAAGTCGACGAAGAATTGCCCATGTGCCCCTTGATCTTTTCCGAGGAGCACATGAGCGATGCCGGATATTGGCTGGATTGTCTTTATCGCCCTGATCGTGGCCTTCTTCTGGTGGCAGACCCGCAGCAAGGCCTGAGCGCGGCTGCGGGCAGCCCCCGTCCCATCACGCCGCCTCCCTCTCCGGCAGGCTGTCGCGAGAGACGATGTCGACATCGGTGATGCCGAGGAAACCCAGCATGTGGCGCAGCCAGGGTGTGGCGAAGTCGATCTCGCTTCCTATCGGGGTGCCGCCCGAGGCGATGGCGATCACCGCCCGCTTGCCCTTGAGCAGGCCCTCTGGCCCGGCCTCTGTATAGCGGAACGTCCGGCCGGCGCGCGCGACCTGGTCGAACCAGGCCTTCAGCGCCGCCGGGACACCGAAATTGTAGATCGGGGTGGCGATCACGACGATGTCCGCCGCCTCCAGCTCCTCGACAAGCTGATCGGACCCTGAAAGCACCTCATGCTGTGCCGACGAACGGGCGGCAAGCGGTGTGAACGTGGCACCGACCCAGTCGGCATTCACGAAAGGTGCCGGATCCACGGCCAGATCCCGAACGCTGATCCGGGCCGAAGATCCGAGGCCGGCCACCACATGATCGGCAATCCGGCGGCTCACCGAGCCTTCATGGCGGGCGCTGGCGTCGATACGAAGTACGTTGTTCATCGGTCAGTATCCTTCTCTCGCGCAGGGGCGCTGCCGGCCCCGTTTCGTGAATGTTCTGACCCGCGATATGGACGAGACGCCGGAGACGTACAATCAATCTGTTTTCATATAGTTTGTTTCCATTCCTGATACATACTGCCTGCCGCGCGCGGTCCGCGATTGTGCCACCGTCCCCCGCAACCATCTCTGCCGCTTCATCCCTTTCCCCCTCCAGACGAAAGACCGGAAGCGCATCATGGCCCGCAGCCTTCACATCCTTGTCCTGCCCGGTGACGGCATCGGCCCGGAAATCATGGCCCAGACCCGCCGGGTGCTCGACATCATCGGCCCGCGCCACGGTGTCAGCTTCGAGATCACGGAGGAGCTTGTCGGCGGCGCTGCCTATGATGCGCATGGGGTACCGGTTACGGATGCGACCATGGACATCGCCCAGAGTTGCGATGCCGTGCTGTTCGGGGCCGTGGGCGGGCCGGCCTATGACAATCTGCCCTTCGCGCTGCGGCCCGAGGCCGGGCTCCTGCGGCTGCGGGGCGAGCTTGAGCTTTTCGCCAATCTGCGCCCGGCCA
>CAZPBH010000186.1:0-4946 GCA_964584645.1 uncultured Rhodospirillales bacterium
CGAACCGGTGTACAAGGATTTGCAGTCCTCTGCGTAACCACTCCGCCACCGCGCCCTGGGTCCGGAAGCGCGAGTTATGCTGATGGCGGCCCTGCGGGTCAAGCGGTGCGGATGCAGGGGCGGACATCGCGGCCGCTGGCATGCGACTTCGGGACACATTCGTCGGCGGCATTGCCGCGGGCATGGCCCTGTTTATATGTGGGCTCGTCCTATCCGGGCTCTGCGGCGGCGCGTCCGCTGGCGTGCGGTGCGCCTATAACCCGCCGGCGCGCGGTGCGCGTCTAAACCGAGGTATTCCTGCATGACCGAACCAACCACGGCACGGCACAACATGGTGGAATGCCAGCTCCGCCCCAACCGCGTCGTCGATGAAGCCCTTGTGGCCGCCTTCGAGACCGTGCCGCGCGAGCGTTTCGTGCCGAAGAAGCTGCGGCCGATGGCCTATGTCGACGAGGATCTGCAGATCGCGCCGGGCCGCTGGCTGACCGAGCCGATGGTGCTGGGCAAGCTGCTGCAGCAGGCGCAGCTGAAGCGCGATGATGTCGTGCTCGTCGTCGGGGCGGCGACAGGCTATGCGGTGGCCGTGGCAGCGCATGTGGCGCGGGCGGTCGTGGGCGTGGAAACCGATCCCGAACTGGCACGCGGGGCCGAGGCCAGCCTGGCTGAGCTCTCGGTCGACAATGCGCTCATTGTCCAGGGCGACTGCCGGGAAGGCTGCACTGCCCATGCGCCCTATTCCCTGATCCTGATCGAAGGCGCCGTCGCGGAAATTCCTGCGGCCCTGCCGGGCCAGCTGGGTGAAGGCGGCAGGATCGTCTGCGTGGAGCGCCCCAACCCCGACGCTCCCGGTGTTGCCGTGCTGGCGCAACAGGTTGCGGGCACATTGTCGCGCCGACGGCTGTTCGACGCGCAGGTGCCGTTTCTTGATGGCTGCAGCCCGCGGCCCTCCTTTGCGTTCTAGGCACGCCTGGGCCCCGGGCATGGCGGCATCGTGCTGTTGCCCCAAAGACACGCAGGGTCGGCAGGCGCAAAGATGGGGCAGCGCAGGCGTGCGAATTATGTTAACGAGCCCTCTGGATCCCTGCATCGGCCGTGGGATGGGCGATACAGGTCCTTGACGCCCGACGCTCGTGCAGTTGTAAGGAAAATCATGAAGCGATTCAGCCTTTTCCCGAGCGCCCTCGGGCGCCCGTACCGCCGCTTCGGACGGCTTCCCCTCCCTGCGCTCGCGCTTGCCTCCCTTGTGGGCGGCGGCCTTGCCGGCCTCACCGTGCAGGCCAGCGCGCAGTCTCTCGAGGAAGCGCTCGCGCTCGCCTACCAGAACAACCCGGAACTCGCCGCCGCCCGCGCCGAGCTTGAGGCCACGGCCGAGGGGGTTCCGGCGGCACGCGCCAATTTCCTGCCCAACGTGACCGGCACCGGCACGGTCAACCGGACGCACAGCGAATCGGAAAGTGCCGCGACCGACGCCTTTGGTCAGGCCTTCGCGGACAGCCAGTCCGACACGACCATCACCCGTTCCGTCCAGCTGCAGGTGACCCAGCCCCTCTATCGTGGCGGTCGGTCCATGGCTGGGCTTCGCCAGGCCCGTCTGCAGACCGACGCCCAGCGCGCGGTGCTTGAGAGTGTTGAGCAATCGGTGCTGCTGGATGCCGCGGTCGCCTATCTCAATCTTGCGCGCGACCGGGAAGTGCTGGAGCTTCGCCGCAACAATGTCCGCGTGCTCGAGCGCCAGCTGGAAGCCTCGCAGGATCGCTTCCGGGTCGGGGAGATCACCCGCACCGATGTCAGCCAGTCCGAATCGCGTCTTGCCGGGGCCCAGGCCGCCGAAGTTTTGGCCGAAGGGGATCTTCGCACCTCCGAAGCGACGTTCACGCAGGTGATCGGGCTCGCACCCCAGGACGTCGACACCCCCGTGGCACCGATGGCCGAGGTGCCCCTCGACCTCGAAGTGCTGACGGGGTTGGCGCTGCAGGACAATCCCTCCCTGCTCGCCGCCCAATTCGCCGCAGAAGCCGCGCGCGAAGGGGTGAAGATCAATTTCGGATCGCTTCTGCCCGAATTGAATGTGGTGGGGAGCGTTTCGCGCAGCTGGGATCCGAGCTCCTTCGTTTCCGAACAGGACAGCACCTCGGTGCTGGCCCGGCTGACCGTGCCGCTCTACCAGTCGGGCAATGCGTCGGCCCGGGTACGCCAGTCCAAGCAGGTCGTGCGCCAGCGTGAGGAACAGATCGAGCAGGCACAGCGCCAGACGCTCCAGCAGGCAACCAGTGCCTGGGCCGGTCTGCAGGCCGCCCGAGCCTCCATCGACGCCCGGCTGGCGCAGGTAGAGGCCGCCGAGATCGCGCTGGAAGGTGTGCGTCAGGAGGCACAGGTCGGATCGCGGACGACCCTCGATATCCTCGATGCCGAGCAGGAGCAGCTCGACGCCCAAGTGGAACTTGTCCGCGCCGAGCACGACGCGCTGATCGCGGCCTATGCCGTGCTGTCGGTGGCCGGGCGGCTCACCGCCGACTATCTCGCCCTCGATGTGACGCGCTACGATCCGAATGCCTATGAAGACCGGGTCGACTGGAAGTTGTGGGGCACATCGATTGATTAGAACGGGCCAAGGGGCAGGGGCTGTCTTGCCAAGGCTGCGATGGCACCCCATGCCGGTCATTGCAACGCCATCTCGGGGCGATTAGCCTGAACCTCCCATCAGGAAAGCAGAGCCGGACGCATGAGTGAGGGTGAACAGCAGCAGGAGCCGTCGATCGAGGAGATCCTCGCCTCCATTCGCAAGATCATCAGCGAGGATGGTGAGGAAGGCGACGAGAAGGCAGAAGGCGAATCCGAAATCGACGTTCAGCCCGAACCTGCGGCCGAGCCCGAGGCCGATGATGATGACGACGTGCTGGAACTGACGGAACCCGTGGCTGAACCCGAACCCGTCGCCATGGCGATGGAGCCGGAGCCCGAGCCGGAACCCGAGCCCTTCGCCGAACCTGAGCCGGAACCCGAACCTTTTCCCGATCCGGAGCCCCCGCCGATGCCCGAGCCCCCGCGCGAGTCGATGCCCGAGCCCGAGATCAGCTCAGGCCGCGAAGACGGCCTTGTCGGCGAGATCGCCGCCGCCGCGGCCGCTGGCGCCATGGCCCGTTTCGCCCAGAAGGCTCCTTCCGGTGTCGGCGCGGCCGGCGTCGGTCAGACGACGGTCGAGGACATCGTGCGGGAGCTGCTTCGCCCCATGATCAAGGAATGGCTCGACACCTATCTGCCGGGCGTGGTGGAGCGCCTTGTCGAGCGCGAGCTGGAGAAGCTGGGCCGGAAGGCCGAGGATATCTGATCAGCTGACAATGGATCGGGGGAGATGTGCCGTGACACGGACCGGCATGGCCGACCCGTGCAGCGCCCTTGTTGTGACAGGAACCTAGCCGCTTCATGCTGGACAAGCATTTCGTGCCGGCCGACATCGAGGCCCGCCAGTATCAACGCTGGGAAGAGGCGGGCATCTTTCGCCCGCGCGCCAACGGGACCGATCCGCGCTTCTGCCTGATGATGCCGCCGCCTAATGTGACGGGCAGCCTGCACATGGGCCACGCGCTCAACCACACCCTCCAGGACGTTCTGGTCCGGTATCACCGGATGCGCGGGCACGAGACCCTCTGGCAGCCGGGTACCGATCATGCCGGCATCGCGACCCAGATGGTGGTCGAGCGTCTGCTCGATGGCGAGGGCACCAGCCGTCGCGCCCTCGGCCGTGAGAGGTTTCTTGAACGGGTCTGGGACTGGAAGGGGCAATCCGGAACCACGATCACCACCCAGCTTCGTCGGCTGGGTACCTCACCGGACTGGAGCCGCGAGCGCTTCACCATGGATGAGGGCCTCTCCCGGGCCGTCACCCGCGTTTTCGTCCAGCTCTATCGCGAAGGTCTGATCTATCGCGACCATCGGCTGGTCAACTGGGATCCCAGGCTGCACACGGCGATCAGCGATCTCGAGGTCGAGAACCGCGAGAACAAGGGTCATCTCTGGCATTTCCGCTATCCCATCGAGGGGGAGCCGAACCGGTTCATCACCATCGCCACGACCCGGCCCGAGACCATGCTGGGCGATACTGCGGTTGCCGTGCATCCCGAGGACGAGCGGTATCGCGAGCTGGTCGGTCGGCAGGTTCGCCTGCCTCTTGCCGACCGACTGATCCCGATCATCGCCGATACCTATGCCGACCCCGAAACCGGCTCAGGCGCGGTGAAGATCACCCCGGCCCATGATTTCAACGATTTCGAGGTCGGCCGGCGCCATGATCTGCCGATGATCAACATCATGGATGCCGAGGCGAGGCTGAACGACAACGCGCCCGAGCCCTATCGCGGCCTGGATCGCTATGAGGCCCGTTCGCGCATCGTCGCGGACATGGAGGCGCTCGGTCTGCTCGCCGAGGTCGAGGACCGGGTCAACACGCTGCCGCATGGCGACCGTTCGGGCGTGGTCATCGAGCCCTGGCTGACCGAGCAATGGTATGTCGACGCCGGGAAGCTGGCGGGCCCCGCCATTCAGGCGGTCGAGCAGGGGCGCACGCGATTCGTGCCTGAAAGCTGGCAGAACACCTATTTCGCGTGGATGCGGGATATCCAGCCCTGGTGCATCTCCCGCCAGCTCTGGTGGGGGCATCGCATCCCGGCCTGGTATGGCCCGGATGGCGAGGTGTTCGTGGCCGAAACCGAAGCGGCGGCACAGGCCGAGGCAACGGAACATTATGGCCATGCGGTTGAGCTCAGCCGCGACGAGGATGTCCTCGATACCTGGTTTTCCAGCGCGCTCTGGCCCTTTTCCACGCTCGGCTGGCCTGATGAGACGCCCGAACTTGCCCGGTTCTATCCGACCGATACCCTGGTGACGAGCTTCGACATTATCTTCTTCTGGGTCGCACGGATGAGCATGATGGGCCTGCATTTCATGGG
>CAZPBH010000187.1:0-4941 GCA_964584645.1 uncultured Rhodospirillales bacterium
ACCAGATCGCCGACCTGGCCGAAAAAGCCCAGTGCCGCACCCATCAGCACCGCCATCATCATCGTCGGCGCACCGAAACCGGCTGCGACCAGCCCCCCGCCACATGCCCCGCCCAGCATCGCCCCACCGAGGCCGGCCCAGGTCTTGTTGTGGCTGATCGAGCCGAACAGGTGGGGCCCTCCCATCCAGCGGCCGAAAACGAGGGCGAGCGTATCGCTGCCCCAGACCACCGCAAACAGGAAGCAGCAGAGCATGAGGCCAATCTCCGGCCGGTCGCGCAACCACATGACCGCGATCAGGGCAAGGCCGAGATAGACGAGGCCGGCCGCGACAAGACGGGCATGGGGCATGCCGCGCAGCCGGGCCGCCACCCACCAGCCGATGGCCCAAAGGGCGAGTACCAGCAGCGCTGCGGGTGCCCCGGCAAGGAGCAGGGCCGCCAGGGTGCCGATCAGACCCGGGTAGAGGGCGGCATGCATCCGGTCATGGCGCGCCTCCGCCACCAGCTTGCGCTCCGCCAGACGGATCCATTCGCGCAGCCCGAGCACGGCAACAACGGCACACAAGGCGGCAAAGATCAGTCCTCCCATGATCAGCGCCGGAATGGTGGCGGCGATGAGGACGAGTGCCGAGGGCAGCTTGGCAAGGAACAGGGATTGCGAACTCACCCGCTCAGCCGCCAGCCACAGCCCCGTAACGACGTTCCCGGCGCCCATATTCGCCCAAGGCCCGCGCCAGATGCTCGGCATCGAAATCCGGCCACCTTGTGTCGATGAAGACGAGTTCGGCATAGGCTGCCTCGAACAACAGGAAGTTCGACAGGCGTTTCTCCCCGCTGGTACGGATCAGCAGGTCGACCGGCGGCAGGAAATGGGTGGAAAGGGCAGCCCCCAGATCGCCGATATCGATATCGGCCGGGTCGAGCCCCTCCTCGACAGCCTTGCGGGCCAGCAGGCGGGCGGCCTGGACGATGTCCTGGCGGGCCCCGTAGCCAATGGCGATGGTAAGGACGTTACGCTGATGATCTGCGGTCAGGCGCTCAGCCTGTTCGATCAGCGCCACGATGTCCGGATCCAGACGCGCACGGTCGCCAATCACCCGGAACCGTACCTCGTTCTTGTGCAAGTCAGCGATATGGGAGCGGAGATAGAACCGGATCAGCCCCATCAGGTCGGCGACCTCCTGCGGCGGTCGCTGCCAGTTCTCGGTCGAGAAGCCGAAAAGGGTCAGATGCGTTATGCCGAGATCGCGCGCGGCCTCCATCGTGCGTCGGACCGCCTCCACCCCCTGTCGATGACCGGCCGTGCGCGGCAGTCCGCGCGCCTGCGCCCATCGTCCGTTCCCGTCCATGATGATGGCCACATGCGCGGGCGTGAGGCCCTCATCTGGGGGCCGGTTGTCCGCATCGGGGTGGGAAGATCCGGTCATCAGACCTGCTTGATATCCTTTTCCTTGTGCTCCAGCGCCTCGTCGATGTCCTTGATCGCGGAATCGGTCAGGCGCTGGACCTCATCTGCCAGCCGCTTGTGCTCATCCTGCGACAGCTCACCGTCCTTTTCGAGGCGCTTGAGCATGTCCATCCCGTCGCGGCGGACATTGCGGACGGCGATCCGGGCCTGTTCGGCATATTTGCCGGCCACTTTCGCCAGCTCCGCACGGCGTTCCTCGTTCAGCTCCGGGATCGGCACACGAATAAGGCTGCCATCGGCCTGCGGGTTGAGCCCGAGCCCGGCATTGGCGATGGCCTTCTCGGTGGCCTTGACGAGGCCCTTGTCCCAGACCTGAACCGTCAGCAGCCTCGGCTCGGGAACACCGACCGTGCCGACCTGATTGAGCGGCATGCGCTGACCATAGGCTTCCACGACAACAGGGTCGAGCATGTTGGTGGAGGCGCGGCCGGTGCGCAGCCCGGCAAATTCCTTGTGCAGCGTTTCCACGGCCCCGGCCATGCGGCGCTTGTATTCCTTGAGCTGCGAGGATTCAGCCATGTTCGGTCTCCGGTTCACTCACCAATGTGAAGGTCCCACGGCCCTGCACCGCCTCGACGAAGGCGCCCGGCCGGTTGATCGAAAAGACGATGATGGGCAGCGCATTGTCCCGGCTCAAGGAGAGCGCCGTGGCATCCATCACCTTAAGATCGTCGGACAGGGCCTTGAGATAGGTGATGTTCTCATAACGCTTGGCCTCGGGATGGGTCACCGGATCAGCATCATAGACGCCGTCCACCTTGGTGCCCTTGAACAGCCCGTCGCAATTCATCTCCGAGGCGCGGAGGGCCGCCGCCGTGTCCGTGGTGAAGAACGGGTTGCCCGTCCCGGCGGCAAAGATCACCACCCGGCCCCGTTCCATATGCCGGATCGCCCGTCGCCGGATATAGGGCTCGCAGACGCTTTCCATCGGGATGGCCGACTGGACACGGGTTGCGATGCCCCGTTTCTCCAGCTTGGCCTGCAGGGCGAGGCAGTTCATCACCGTTGCCAGCATGCCCATGTAATCGGCGGTGGCACGTTCGATCCCCATCGACGCCCCGGCAACGCCCCGGAAGATGTTGCCGCCGCCCACGACCATACAAAGCTGTATACCCGATTCGACGACCGTCCCGATCTCGCCGGCGATGCGGGCCACCGTGCCGGGGTCGATCCCGTACTCCTGCTCGCCCATCAGGGCTTCGCCCGAGACCTTCAGCAGGACCCGCCTGTAGGGACCGGCGGGAGAGCGCCCGCCCTGTGCGGACGCACTCACCCCTCAGCCTCCGAGCGCCTTGTGGACTTCGGCCGCGAAGTCCTCCTCTTCCTTCTCGACACCCTCACCAAGGGTGAAGCGACGGAAATCGACCACCTTGATGGGCTGGCCGAGTTCCTTGGCCCTCGCCTCGACGACCTTCCCGACCTTGCTTTCGCCGTCCATGATGAAGACCTGCTCCAGCAGCACGACCTCCTCATAGAACTTGCGCAGCCTCCCCTCGACCATCTTCTCGATGATCTCCTGGGGCTTGCCGCTGTCGCGCGCCTGCTCGATCAGTACGGCACGCTCACGTTCGATCAGGGTCGGATCGAGGTTGGCGGTGTCGACGGCCTCGGGCTTGGCGGCCGCGACATGCATGGCGAGCTGCTTGCCCAGATCTTCAAGGGCGGCGGGATCGGCCGCGCTTTCAAGCGCCACGATCACACCGATCTTGCCGAGGCCCGGCGAGGCGGCGCTGTGCACATAGGCGACAACAGCCCCCTGCCCCACCTGGAGGCGATCCAGGCGACGGATCGTCATGTTCTCACCGATGGTGGCGATCAGGTCGGTCAGCGATTCCCCAACCGTCTTGCCGGCCTGGGGCACCTGTGCGCCCAGGAAGGCCTCGACATCGCCGTCGGTCTCCAGCGCCAGATCGGCCAGCAGACGCACGAAGGTCTGGAACTGTTCATTCCGGGCGACGAAGTCGGTTTCGGAATTGACCTCGATGAGAGCACCCCGGGTCCCCTGGGTGACCGCTGCCACCAGACCTTCGGCCGCGACCCGGCCCGATTTCTTGGCGGCCTTGGCCAGACCCTTGGTCCGCAGCCAGTCGATCGCCGCCTCGATATCCCCGTCGGTTTCCTTGAGTGCAGACTTGCAGTCCATCATCCCGGCGCCCGAGCGCTCCCGCAACTCCTTGACGAGCGCAGCCGTGATCTCCGCCATCGGCGTATTCCCCTGGTTCGCGAGCCGGGCCGTACCGGACCCTGGCTAGAAATGACATTGGGTGAAAGCCCGGGCGGGCATGGGGCCCGCCCCGGTTGGTGCCACAGGTGGCGCGAAGCGGTCAAAGCGTCAACCGCATCGCCCCGCATCAAGCTGCAGCCTGGCTAGGCGCTGGCGCCAGCCTCGTCCTGCGCGGCACCTTCACCGGCTTCCGCAGCAGGCTGGTCAGCCTCGCTCGACGCTTCGGCCGGAAGATCGATCTCCGGATTCTCGGCCTCACCGAGGTCGGTTCCCTGCTCGACCAGATGGTCCTGAACGCCGCCCAGAATGGTGTCGGCTATCAGATCGCAATAGAGCGCAATCGCGCGGCTGGCATCGTCATTGCCGGGGATCGGGAAATCGATGTCTTCGGGATCGCTGTTCGAATCGATCACGCCGATCACCGGGATGCTCAGCTTGTTGGCCTCCTTGATCGCGATCGCTTCCTTGTTGGTATCGATCACGACGAGGATGTCGGGCAGGCCGCCCATATCCTTGATCCCGCCGAGGGCGATCTCGAGCTTCTCCCGCTCGCGGCTCAGATTGAGCTGTTCCTTCTTGGTCAGCCCGGTGATGCCGTCGTCAAAGCGTTGCTCAAGCTCCTTGAGGCGCTTGATGGAGACGTTGATCGTCTTCCAGTTCGTCATCATGCCGCCCAGCCAGCGATGGTTGACGAAGTACTGGCCCGAACGGCGCGCCGCCTCGGCCACCTTTTCCTGTGCCTGACGCTTGGTGCCGACGAACAGGATTCGCCCACCCTGGCCGGCGACCTGGCTCAGTGCCTCGAGCGCCTGATGCAGCAGCGGGACGGTCTGTTCGAGATCGATGATGTGGATGCCGTTGCGGACCCCGAAAAGGAAGGGCTCCATCTTCGGATTCCAGCGGCGGGTATGGTGCCCGAAATGGACGCCGGCCTCGAGAAGCTGGCGCATCGAGAATGCAGGAACGCTCATCTGTAGTGTCTGACCTGTCGTTATCCGGTTGAACCTGCGCAGGCGCTGGAAAACCCCGGCGGCTCAACAAGGGCCGAAAGGGCACCGGAAGGACGGGAAGACAGCGCGGTTAGGGCACCGCACGCCATGATCCGCCCGAACGCCTGCGGTCGAGATGGCGCCATAAGTGCCGTGGAAGCGCAGGAATTGCAAGCTTCACAGCATCTGGATATCGAGGATGCCGGGAATACGGGCGAGTTCGCTGCGGGTCGTGGGGCCCAGCTGGAAGCCTCCCGGC
>CAZPBH010000188.1:0-583 GCA_964584645.1 uncultured Rhodospirillales bacterium
GCGCAGATCGGGTCGATCTCGGTGACCAGCACGCGCGCACCGGCCTGGCGCAGGCTCTCGGCCGAGCCCTTGCCGACATCGCCGAAGCCGGCCACGACCGCGACCTTGCCGGCCATCATGACGTCGGTCGCCCGTCGGATGCCGTCCACCAGGCTCTCGCGGCAGCCATAGAGGTTGTCGAACTTGGACTTGGTCACGCTGTCATTGACGTTGATCGCCGGGACCAGCAGCGTCCCCGCCTTTTCCATCTCGTAAAGCCGGTGCACGCCCGTCGTCGTCTCTTCCGAGAGACCACGCACATTGGCCTTGAGCAGATCGGCATGCTTCTCGTGCATCACCTGCGTCAGGTCACCGCCATCATCGAGGATCATGTTCGGCGTCCAGCCGCCGGGTCCGATGATGGTCTGGTCGATGGCCCACCAGAATTCCTCCTCGTTCATGCCCTTCCAGGCAAAGACGGGCACACCGGCGGCCGCGACGGCCGAGGCAGCATGATCCTGGGTGGAGAAGATGTTGCACGACGACCAGCGCACTTCGGCCCCCAGCGCGGTCAGCGTCTCGATCAGGACGGCCGTCTGGATGG
>CAZPBH010000188.1:593-4940 GCA_964584645.1 uncultured Rhodospirillales bacterium
GGCGATGCGCGCGCCCTTGAGCGGCTGGGCGGCGCCATAGGTCTCGCGCAGGGCCATCAGGCCGGGCATCTCGGTCTCGGCGATCCGGATCTCGCGGCGGCCCCAGTCAGCCAGGCTTATGTCCCTGACCTTGTAGTCGTTGGTATCGAGAGCATCCATGGCGGTCTCTTCCTTTCTTTCGTTTCTCGGCCGTGCCTCCGCGCATCGTGCGGGGGCGAACAGGTTGGCGCCTATGTTGGGTGGATTGCCTGCTCAGACAGGCTTGCGGAAATGAATGATGCCCCAGCGAAGATGCCCGGCACGCTGGGCATCGACCCAGAGCTGGAGCCCGGCCCCCATACGGCTGATATAGTCCTCGCTGATGCGGGCGGAGAGCCGGTCGCGATTGGTTTCCAGCACGTCCTTGACGCGGGCATAATGGCGGCCGAGCTGCACCGACAGGTCGAGCATGTCGGCGACCTCGAACCCGACCCTGTCGGCAGCCGCCCGATAGAACGCGAACGAGCCGAGATCGGGCAGGTGGATACGGTCGTAGACCGGCTGCAGCACCCCCTCCGGCACGTCGTCATCCTGCATCGGATCGGTGTAGACGAAATGGCCGCCGGGCCTGAGGGTGCGGAAGGCCTCGCGCAGCACCTGCTCGCGATTGCCGGCATGCAGCAGCGCATCCTGCGCCCAGACGACGTCGAAGGCGGCGTCAGGCTCGGGCACGTCCTCGAAGCTGCCATGATGCACGGCCACCAGCTCGGACAGTCCCTGCTCCTCGTTCAGGCGCCGGTTGGTGGCGTTCTGGGTCTCGGAGATGTTGAGACAGGTCACATGACAGCCGAAGCGCCGGGCGAGTGCCCGCGCGGCACCGCCATAACCGGCCCCGAGGTCCATAACCCGGGTTCCCGGACCCAGAGGCGGGTCGATCAGCCCCGCCATCTTCTCGATGATCAGGCGCCCGGCTTCGGCGATGTCGTCGGTCGTATCGTAGAGGCCGATATGGATGTCCTCGCCACCCCAGACCTCGAAATAGAACGCATCCGCATCGGGGCTGTCATAATAGTCCTCGGCCGTGCGGGCGACGTCGTCGAAGCTGCGGGCCGGCTCACTCATCGCACTTCTCCGCGATGTGGATGAAGAAGTCCGGCTCGTTGTCCTGATAGGTTTCCTGAAAATCGCCATAGGTATGGACCTTCAGGAACCCGGCTTCGGAAAGAAGCTGGCGCATGTAGGTCTTGCGCAGCGGGAACATGTTCAGGTTGTAGGTCGACCCGTCCGGGAACTCGTAGCGGAACCGCGCGAGGCTCTCGTCCACATGTTCCGGCTCGGCCGTGACCTGATCGCCGCAGTAATAGTATTTGTGCTTCGAGTGGAAGCCGTCATCGAGGATGACGTCATAGTTGCGCTGGTCGATGATCAGGATGCCGTCATGCTTGAGCGCGGCATAGAACTCCGCCAGGGCGCGGCGGCGATCCTGCTCGTCATGCAGATGGGTGAAGGAATTGCCAAGGCAGATGATCGCGTCGAACTTGCCATGGACATCGCGGTTCAACCAGCGCCAGTCGGCCTGCACCGTCCGCAGGATCAGATGGCGCTGCTTGCCGTTCTCGAACGCCTTGGCCAGCATCGCCGCACTGCCGTCGGCGCTCGTCACATCCAGACCGGCCTTGAGCAGCTGGACGGAATGAAACCCGGTGCCGCAGGCGACATCGAGGACCTTGGTCTTTCCGCGGCCCTTCAGCAGGTCGATGAAGAAACGCCCCTCGCTCGCCGCACGTGCCTCCCAGTCGATCAGCTCGTCCCATTTCTCGACGAACGTCTTGACGTATTCCTGGCGGTAGTGATCCGTTTCGCGCACCGACAGCGGATCGTGACCGTAGTCCTGCTCGGTCTTCACGAGGTCCGGGTTGGTGCTCGGCTCGGGTTCAGTCATCTGCCGTCTCCTGGGCTGTGTCGTGGGCAAGCACGCTGGTGTCGGATCGTGCTGTCACTTGCCGGTGGGGGATTGCCGGGCCCCGATGGCCTGCTCCTGATGAAGGGCGGGGCGGCCCTGCTGGCCGCACCGCGCCCGGGTGGGTGGGAAAAGATCAGGCCGCCGCCGACACGCTGGAACGCAGGGCCTCGGCCTTGTCGGTCTTCTCCCAGGTGAAGCTGGCTTCATCGCGGCCGAAATGACCATAGGCAGCGGTCGGCTTGTAGATCGGCCGCAGCAGGTCGAGCATCTGCACGATGCCGCGCGGGCGCAGGTCGAAGGTCTCGCGCACGAGGTTCTCGATCTGCAGCTCGGGAATCTTGCCGGTGCCATAGGTCCGCACATTCACCGAGACGGGCCGGGCCACACCGATCGCGTAGGAAAGCTGGACCTCGCATTTCTCGGCCAGCCCGGCGGCGACGATGTTCTTGGCGACATAGCGCGCGGCATAGGCGGCGGAGCGGTCGACCTTCGAGGGGTCCTTGCCCGAAAAGGCGCCGCCGCCATGATGGCCGGCACCGCCATAGGTGTCGACGATGATCTTGCGCCCGGTGAGACCGCAATCGCCGACGGGGCCGCCGATCACGAACCGGCCGGTCGGATTGACCAGATACTTGATGTTGTCGGACCGGAAAGCCTCCGGCAGTTCGGGCTTGATGATCTCCTCGATCACCGCCTGCTTGAGTTCCTCATGGCCGATATCGGGATCATGCTGGGTGGAGAGCACGACCGTATCGATCCCCACGGGCCGGTCCTTTTCGTAGCGCACGGAGACCTGGCTCTTCGCATCGGGGCGCAGCCAGGGCAGCTTGCCGTTGTGAAACAGTTCGGAATGGCGCTTGGTAAGCCGGTGCGAAAGCTGGATCGGCAGCGGCATCAGCGCGTCGGTTTCCCGGCAGGCATAGCCGAACATCAGGCCCTGATCGCCGGCCCCCTGATCGAGGTCTTCGGTATCGGAGGCCTTGTCGACCCCCTGGGCAATGTCGGGGGACTGCTTATCGATGGCCGCAAGGATGGCGACGTGATCGGCGGAAAAGCCATAGGCCGGATCGGTGTAGCCTATCTCCTTCACCGCCTGCCGGGCCACGTCCTGATAGTCGACCTTGGCCGTCGTGGTGATTTCGCCGGCCAGAAGCACCAGCCCGGTCTTCACGAGGGTCTCGCAAGCGACCCGTCCGCGCGGATCCTGTTCCAGGATCGCATCAAGGATGGAATCGGAGATGTAGTCGGCGAGCTTGTCGGGATGGCCGCCGCCAACCGATTCGGACGTGAAGATATAGCTGTCGGACATGGGCCCTTTTTCTCCTTCGTGTCGCGCAGCCATGGCAGGCGGATGCCCCTGTCAGGCCAGCAGCTGGTTGGTGATTTTGTCGCGCACGGGCTCGTTCTTCATCGGCCGAAAATGCGAATGGCGCCTTGCAATGCACGGAACAGCATCGCATCACGCTCTTGGCCGCGCGCAGATCATCCTGCCGGAGCATCGCTGATGAAGCCATGGCGCAGGCGGATCCGAAAGGTCACATTTTCGGTTCTGCGCAAGGGCCGGCGCCGGGGCGGCGCGGGCGCGATACTCCTGGTGCACCGACGATTGATCTGGTTACCCGTCCTGATGCACCCGATTTGGCAGGTCAGCCAAAACAAGCCCCTACATTAGGGGGACGCCGGGCGTTTCAAGGGCCGGCGCCGGCCCGGCCCTGCGGCTCCAGCAAAAGCTCCACCGCCAGCAGCAGCGTCACCTCACTGCCAATCGCAGGCACAAGGGCATCGACATCCCAGCGGGTCCGGTCGATGACGGCCTCGCCCTCAAAGGCCAGCGTGAACCGTCCCGTCAGCGGATTGCGTCCCGCCCCCACATATTCGATGGCCAGCTCTGCGGGATTGGCAACACCGTTCATCAGGAGCGTGCCCTCGATACGGGCATGGCGGAAGGGCAGCCCTTCCACAGGCGCGCCGCGCTCGGGCTGCGGGATCACACGCGTGCTGGTAAAACGGATCTCCGGATGGGCCCCGGCATCGAACCAGTCGGGGCCGCGCAGCATGTCGTTGAGGGTCGCAGACTGCGTGTTCACGCTGGCCGCTTCCACCTGCACGTCCAGCCGGGCCGCCTCGGGATAGGCGGGATCGAACTCGAGCGTGGCATCGAAGCCGTCGAACCGCCCCCAGTAATGCGCAAATCCCAGATGGCGTACCTTGAACAGCAGCGCGGCGTGTTCCGGATCGAGAACATAGGTGCCGGCCGGGATGTCCTCCGCGGCCAGCAACTGGCCGGGCACCCCGATGGCCTTGGCGACGACATTGGCGCAGGCCGAACTCGTCAGCGCGACGCTGATCACCAGCGCCAGAACCCGCACATGAACACGGCCCCGCTGTGGGGGCCGTGTCCATGG
>CAZPBH010000189.1:0-4238 GCA_964584645.1 uncultured Rhodospirillales bacterium
GAGAATGACCGGCGGCTGCGCTTTGCCACCAACCATCGCGAGCTGGAGATCATCCGGGTGCGCAGCTTTGATGTCGCGACCTTCGTCGCTTTCGGTGCGGCCGAACTCGGCGTGGCGGGCGACGACGTCCTGCGCGAATTCGACTATGCGGAGATCTATGCGCCGCTCGACCTCCATATCGGCCATTGCCGGCTTTCGGTGGCCGAGCCCACGGCGCTGTCGGCCACCGATGACCCGTCGCGCTGGAGCCATGTGCGCGTGGCCACCAAATATCCCAACCTCACGAAGGCGCATTTCGCCGCGCGCGGGATCCAGGCCGAATGCATCAAGCTGAACGGCGCGATGGAACTGGCGCCCTCGCTTGGCCTGTGCCGCCGGATCGTCGATCTCGTCTCCACCGGGGCGACGCTGAAGGCCAATGATCTGGTCGAGATCGAGGTGATCGCCGAGGTGACCTCGCGGCTGATCGTCAATCGCGCTGCCCTCAAGACCCGCCCGCGGGAGGTGCAGGGCTGGCTGCAACGGTTCGAGGAGGCAGTCGGTGCCCTGGCGGCTTGATACCGGCACGAGGGATTTCGAGGCACGTTTCGCAAAGCTGCTCGCCAGCCGCGAGCAGGCCGAGGCCGATGTCGACGAGGTTGCCGCCGGCATCATCGCCGATGTGCGCAAGCGCGGCGATGCGGCCCTCATCGAGCTGACGGAGCGGTTCGACGGTATCCGCCTGGCGCCGGGCACCCTGCGCCTCCCTCCGGCCAAGATCACCGAAACGGCCGCCGATTGCCCGGCCGATGTCACCGCTGCCCTGGAAGAGGCCGCCGCCCGCATCGCGGCCTTCCATGAACGCCAGCGCCCGGACATCATCGACTATACCGATGCGGCCGGGGTGCGGCTCGGCGCCCGATGGAGCCCGATTGCCGCTGTCGGCATCTATGTGCCGGGCGGGCTGGCCGCCTATCCAAGCTCGGTGCTGATGAACGCCGTCCCGGCCCGCGTGGCCGGTGTCGATCGGCTGGTGATGGTGGTGCCCACCCCGGGCGGCACGCTGAACCCCGCTGTCATCAAGGCGGCCGAGATCGCCGGCGTCGATGAAATCTACACCATCGGCGGCGCCCAGGCGGTGGCCGCCCTGGCCTATGGCACGGACACGATAGCGCCGGTCGACAAGATCGTCGGGCCCGGCAACGCCTATGTGGCGGCCGCGAAGCGCCGCGTCTTCGGCAAGGTCGGCATCGATCTGATCGCCGGGCCGTCGGAGATCCTTGTCGTCGCCGATGCCCGAAACGATCCCGAGGTGATCGCAACCGACCTCCTGAGCCAGGCCGAACATGATGCGATGGCGCAATCGATCCTGATCACCGACGATGAAGCCTTCGCCGAGCAGGTCGCCAGGGCGGTGGAGGCGGTTCTGGCGAAGCTGAGCCGGGAGAGCATCGCCGCCCGGAGCTGGCACGACCATGGTGCGGTGATCCTCGCCCGCGATCCGGACCAGATCCCGGGTCTGGTCGATGCCATCGCGCCGGAGCATCTGGAACTGGCCGTTGAGGAGCCCGACCCGCTGGCTGCGCGCATCCGCCATGCCGGGGCGATCTTCCTCGGCCGGCAGACGCCCGAGGCGATCGGCGATTATGTCGCCGGGCCCAACCATGTGCTGCCGACCAGCGGGGCTGCACGCTTCTCCAGCGGCCTCAACCTGCTCGACTTCATGAAGCGGACCACCTTCGTCGGCTGCACGGCCGAGGCACTGGCGAAGATCGGCCCGGCCGCGATCACCCTCGCCGATGCCGAGGGGCTGGAAGCGCATGCGCTTTCGATCCGGCGGCGGCTGAATTCGTAAATCGCCACCCCCTCGCCTATCTGAAGCGGGCATGAGCGAAAGCTTCAACGAGCGCGACCGCATCACCCGGCTCGTGCTGGATGAGGAGGGCCGCCCCCGCCGCACGCCGGAGGTGGAGCAGGAGCGCGCGGTTGCGATCTATGACCTGCTGGAGGACAACCGCTTCAGGCTGGAGCCGGGCGCGAACGGCCCCTATGACGTGATGCTGGGCTATCGCGAGAACCGGCTGATCCTCGACATTGCGGAGGCGGGACGTATCCCGGCGGAACGTCGGCCCCTGCATGTGCTGGCGCTGTCGGTGACGCCATTCCGGCGGCTGATCAGCGATTACTTCATGGTGTGCGAGACCTATTTCGAGGCCATCAAGCGCGAGAGCCCGACGCGAATCGAGGCGATCGACATGGGCCGGCGTGCGGTGCACAACGAGGGTGCGGAGCTGCTGGCCGAGCGGCTCTCCGGCAAGATCACGATGGATCATGACACTGCGCGCCGGCTGTTCACGCTGGTCTGCGTGCTGCAGATCCGGGGCTGAGGGTAGATCATGGCCACAGCTGACCCGCCTGCCTCGGTCCTGTTCGCCTGCACACGCAACGCGGTGCGCTCGCCCATGGCGGAGGCGATGATGAAGGCGCGGTTCGGCCGGCGCATCTATGTCGATTCGGTCGGCGTCGGCTCGGCCGCCCGGCTCGACCCCTTCGCCGTCGAGGTGATGGCCGAGCGCGGCATCGACCTCTCCCGCCATCACCCGAAGAGCTTGCAGGAGCGCTGGGACACCAGCTTTGACGTCGTCATCGCGCTTTCCGAGGAAGCGGCCGAGCGGGCGCGCGAGCTCTCCCGGACCATGGCCATCGAGGTCGAGTTCTGGCCGCTTGCCGACCCCACGCTGGCGACCGGCAATCGCGGCCAGCGGCTGGAGGCCTATCGGACCGTCCGCGACGAGATCGACAGGCGCATCCGGGCCCGGTTCGGCTGAGCCGAATCCCCAGGCAGGGGACAGGAAGCTTGATTTTGGCGGCGCAAGAGGCGATTTTCCGCCGCACCCGAGGCACGTGCCGCTCTGCTCCCCTGAACTGAGCGGGACGTGTCCCGGATCGGAACCTGACCGGGCGGATCCCTGCGCCGCCTGCTGCACGACCCGCCCCCTGGCCCGGCGACAGGCTGGCCCGCAACAATGAGGATTCATGGCGAAGGAAGATCTGATCGAGTTCGAAGGCACCGTGGTGGAGGTGCTGCCCAACGCGATGTTCCGCGTGAAGCTCGACAACGACCATGAAGTCCTCGCCCACACCTCGGGCAAGATGCGCAAGAACCGCATCCGCGTGCTCGCCGGCGACCGCGTGAATGTCGAGATGACGCCCTATGACCTGACCAAGGGCCGCATCACCTTCCGCTTCAAGTAGACCGGGCGGCCAGCGCATGGCCGACGCGCCCGACCGCCCGCCCTTCATCCTCGCCTCGGCCTCGCCGCGCCGACGCGACCTGCTGGCCACGCTGGGGATCGTGCCGGATGACGTGATCGCGGCCGACCTCGATGAGAGCGTCCGGCCCGATGAACTGCCGAAGGCCCATGCCGTGCGGCTGGCCGGCGCCAAGCTTGAGGCCGTGCTGCCGCGGGCGTCTGGCGCTTTCGTCCTGGCTGCCGACACGGTCGTCGGGGTGGGTCGGCGCATCCTGCCGAAGACGGAGGACCACGCGGCAGCCGAAACCTGCCTGCGTCTGATGTCGGGGCGGCGCCACCGGGTCTATACGGCCATGGCCATCGCTGCCCCCGATGGCCGGATCGCGGCACGAACGGGTGAGGCCATCGTGACCTTCAAGCGCTTGGGCGAGGCCGAGATCCGCGCCTATCTCGCCAGCGGCGAATGGCAGGGCAAGGCTGGCGGCTATGGTATTCAGGGCAAGGCCGGCGCCTTCGTTCAGAACCTGATCGGGTCGTATACGGCGGTGGTGGGCCTGTGCGTGCATGAGACCGCCAAGGCGCTGGCAGGGCTCGGCTATCCGCTCTGGAAGGCATGACGACCGGGTGCGAGCTGCTGGTCGATGGCCCGCCGGGTCGGCGGCGCGTGGCGGGGCTCATTGATGGCCGGCTTGAGGTTCTCCACCTCGACCTGCCGGAGACCTGGCCGCGTTATGGGGATATCGGCCGGGTTGCCAGCGTCGATCAGCAGGTGGCGCGGCTTGAAGATGGCCAGCTTGTGCGCCTAGAAGCCGGGGCCAGCGTGACCCCCGGGGCGCTGGTGCGCCTGACGACCGAGGCGCTGCCCCCGAAGCTGCCGACGGCAGTCCCCGATCCGGCGGCCTTGGCACCGGCGCGCGGGCCCGACGCGATTGAGCGGGCGCTGGCCGAACTCGGCCGCGAGGCACCGACCCTGATCGCCGGCGAGAACGCCCCCGTGGATGTGTT
>CAZPBH010000189.1:4248-4913 GCA_964584645.1 uncultured Rhodospirillales bacterium
ACACAGCCATTGCCGCCCTGACCGAAACCGAAATCGCGCTACCATCGGGCGGACGCCTGACGCTGGAGCCGACGCGGGCACTCCTCGCCGTCGATATCGATACGGGCACGGGCTCGCTGACAAAGACCGTTCCCGAAGCGGCTGCCGAACTCGCCCGCCAGCTGCGCCTGCGCCATATCGGCGGGCTGATCGTCGTGGATGTGCCCGGCCGGCGCCGCAGCCGCACCGCGCAGAACCAGCTGCATGGCCTGTTTGCCCGAGCGCTTGCTGAGGATGCGCTGGTCACGGGCGTGCATGGCCCCTCGAGGCTGGGGCTCATGGAAATCGCGCGGACGCGCCGCCACCTGCCCCTCATGGATGTTCTCAAGGCCCGCAGCCAGCCATGAAGACCACCCGCCGCACCCGGTCAGGCTGCCCGATCTGTGGCGCGCCGCCGCAGGAGGCCGTGCGGCCGTTCTGCTCGCGCCGCTGCGCCGATATCGATCTCGGCCGCTGGATGACCGGCAGCTACGCCATTCCGGCCGTCGAAGCCGACGACCCCGACCCGGAAGAAGGCGGCTGATCGAGAGTCTGGACAGGGCTGCAGGGGCTGGTCTATAGACGCGCCTCACGCCCAGGTAGCTCAGTTGGTAGAGCATGCGACTGAAAATCGCAGTGTCGGTGGT
>CAZPBH010000190.1:0-1860 GCA_964584645.1 uncultured Rhodospirillales bacterium
GCGCGTTCTGGCGCAGGAAGGTCGACTTGCCGGCCATGTTGGGGCCGGTCAGCAGCCAGACCCGGTTGTCGGGGGCAAGCCCGCAATCATTGCCGATGAAAGGCTCCTCGCTCACCGCTTCGATGACGGGATGGCGCCCGCCCTCGATGGCGAGCACCGGCTCATCGGCGAGCTCGGGCCGGACATAGCTGCGTGCGACGGCCAGCTCGGCCAGGCCGGCCGCAACGTCCAGCCGGGCGAGCGCGTCGATCAGCCGGCGATAGACCGGGCCGTCCTCCTGAACGGCGGCGCTCCAGGTCTCGAACAGCTCCAGCTCGCGGGCAAGGGCGCGCTCGGCCGCCCCGTTCAGCTCCTGCTCCAGCTCCACCAGCCGCGCCGTGGTGAACCGCATCGAGGCGGCCATCGTCTGGCGGTGGACGAAGGCCGGATCATCCTTCAGCCGCGCCGCAGCGGCCGAGCCCACCTCGATATGATATCCCAGTATGTTGTTGTGCCGGATCTTCAGCCCGGAAAGGCCGGTTTCCTCCACCAGCCTTGCCTGCAGCCCGGCGATCAGCTTGCGGCTGTCATCGCGCAACTGACGCTGGCGGTCGAGGTCCGGATCGCACCCCAGCGCCACGAAGCCGCCATCGCGGGCCAGAACGGGGGGCTGTTCGGCCAGACCATGGTTCAGCAGGTCGAGGCTCGGCGGGTGCTCCTCGAGCATCGCGGCAAAGCCGGTGAGCACGTCATCGGGCGTCACCTCCTGCCGCAAGGCTCCGGCGATCCCCCCGGCCGCCTCGGCCAGGTCACGCAGGACAGCGAGGTCACGCGGGCCACCCCGCGCCATCGCCAGCCGGGTCAGCGCGCGCTCGCCATCGCCGACGGCTTTCAGGGCTGCCCGCAGCTTCGCGCGCAGCTCGTGCGGGGCGATCATGGCTTCGATCTCATCCAGCCGTCCCCGGATGGTCGTGGCCTCCACGGCGGGTGCCGCGAGCCGTGCGGCGAGCAGACGCGCGCCGGCCGGTGTCACGCTCCGGTCGATGGTCGCAAGCAGGCTGCCGCGCCGCTCGCCGGCGAGGGTGCGCACCAGTTCCAGATTGCGCCGCGTGGCGGCATCCATGGCGAGGCTGGTGGTCGCCTCAACCCGTCGCGGGCGCTCGAGCGGCGGCATGCGGCCGCGCTGGGTCAGCTCCAGATAATCGACCAGCGTCGCAAGGGCGGCGAGCTCCGGTGCCGTGAATTCGCCCAGCCCCTCCATGTCCGCGAGCCCGTAGACCTCGCCAAGCCTGCGCGCCGCCGCACCACGCCCGGCAGCGCCATTGGCGACCTCGCTGAGACGCGCGCGATGGGTCTGGAAGAGCTCGAAGAGCGGGGCGTGCTGGGCGACACGCTGGGGCAGCAGGATCTCGGCCGGTTCAAGGGCCGCCAAGAGCCGCGCCAGTTCCTCCACGGTCGTGGGCTGGGCGTGCGGGATCGCCTGCGTCATGTCGATCCAGGCGAGCGCGATATCCCCGTTCACCAGCCCGATCGCCGCCAGATAGTTGCTGGCCCGTGCCTCCAGCAGCGCCTCCTCGCTCAGCGTGCCCGGCGTGATGATCCGCACGACCTCCCGGCGCATCAGGGCCTTGCCCTTGCGCGGGGCGGGCTCGTCCATCTGCTCGCAGATGGCGACCCGGTGACCGGCCTCGATCAGCCGGTGCAGGTAATTCTCATGGGCATGCACCGGCACGCCGCACATCGGGATGTCCTCGCCGCCATGCTGGCCACGCCGGGTCAGCGTGATGTCGAGGATCGCCGCTGCGGTGACCGCGTCCTCGAAGAACAGCTCATAGAAATCACCCATCCGGTAGAACAGCAGCATCCCGGGGTTTTGCGCCT
>CAZPBH010000190.1:1870-3801 GCA_964584645.1 uncultured Rhodospirillales bacterium
GCTCGAGGAACTGGGCGATCATCGGCGTTGCACCCGCGGCTTTGGCCCGCTCCTTGGCAAGGCTTGTGGGGGGTACGCTGTCGGAAAGAGAGCTCATCAGAGCGCAGATGTTGGCCGCCCGCGCTTGCGACAAGCGGCAGCGAGGGGGATGGTTCCCCCCCCGCGCTCCGGCCCGGAAAGGCGCTTGCCCCGGGCCGTGAAATCGTGCCGAATGCGTGCGCGAGCGCCACAGGGGACAAGAGGGAAGCCGGCGCCATGAACCGCGAGCCGGATGATCGGGAACAACCGCTGCGCGCCAAGGGGCTGATCCCCTTCCGTCGCCTGATGGCGGCTGTGCTGCTGCTTGTGGCGCCGACCATTCTGGCGCTCGACCTGTTCGTGTTCGTGGGCGATCTGTCAGTCGAGGCGGCCCTGGTCGTGGTCGGCGCGGGGCTGACCGCCTCGGCGGCAGTGGTCTGGTTCGTCTATCAGGACCTCATGGCCATCGGCCATTATCTGCTGGCTCTGGCGCGTGATGAACGACCCAATGTTCCCAGCCCGAGGCTTGGTATCCTGCGGGATCTGACCGCCTCCATCGCCCGGCTCGACCGGCGCTGGCGCACCCGGTATCGCGCCGTGCAGCTGCGCCGCGGGCTGGACGAGGAGGTGCTGGAAAACCTCGGCGAGGGCGTGCTGCTGATTGACCGGGAGGGCCGGGTGCTTCGGGCCAATGCAGCGGGTCGGGCGATGATCGGGATGGAGGGCGCGCCCATGAACCGCCCCCTGCTGGAGCGCCTGCTGGAGCTGCCGGGCGGCACGCCCGACCTCGCCGCCATGGGCAGGGCCGGTCAGCTGTTCGAGGCGCGACCGCGCGGCGCCGGGGGAGAGGAAATCTTCTACAGCGGCATGCTGACACCGTTTTCCCTTGGCCGTCTTGCGGGCGCCGATGACGAGCTGGCGGCCGAGCTGGTCCGCCAGTACGGACCGATCGCCGGGGTGGTCACCCTGCACGACATCACCGAGCGGCGCCGGGTGGAACGCATGCGTGACCGGTTTCTCGCCAATGCCGGCCATGAACTGCGAACCCCGCTTGCCAGCATTGCCGCTGCGGTGGAAACCATCGGTGACAGCGCACGCACCGATGAGGCGGCGCGCGACCGCTTCCTCGCGGTGATCGACCGGCAGGCCCAGCGCATGCGGGGGCTGATCGATGATCTGCTGTTACTGGCCCGCGAGACGCCGCCCGAGAAGGCGTGCCCCATGACCGGCACGGCACGGCTCGAGACGCTGGTGCGCGAGGCGCAGATGCTCTTCGCCCCGAGGCTGGAAGCGGCCGAGCTGAGCCTCGCCGCGGTCATCGATCCCGGCCTGCCCGCTTTGGCGCTGCCGCCCGCCAAGGCCATGCGAATCCTGCACAACCTGCTCGACAACGCCATCAAGTACAGCCCCGAAGGTGGGGACATCATCATCGGGGTCCGCAGCGTCCCAGATGCTGGGCAGATCCGCCTTTGGGTCAGGGATACCGGCATCGGCATGACGCCCGAGGTGCAGGCACGGCTGACCGAGCGCTTCTATCGCGCGCCCGAGGCCGAGCAGGTGGCCGACGGCCTCGGTCTGGGGCTCGCCATACTGGCTGCGGTGCTGGCCGAGCATGGCGGCCGGATGCAGGTCGAAAGCAGCCCCGGGCAGGGCAGCACCTTCACCATCGACCTGCCCGCCGCCACGGCCGATGAGGTAACGCGTTCCGCTGCCTGAGGCCGGTTGGCGTATCGCCATCTTGCTGCCTATCTGTGCTGCGAGGAAGCGGACCGCCTGCGGGCATCGACAGCACCGGGAAGGGATACGAACATGACAGCCAGAACCAGCTGGCGCGGCCTTGCGGCCGTGCTCTTCAGTCTTGCCGTACCGAGCCTGGCCGGGGCCTCGGAACCCATCAGCATCGTCGGTTCCTC
>CAZPBH010000190.1:3811-4901 GCA_964584645.1 uncultured Rhodospirillales bacterium
CAGTGCCGTCGCCGAGGAATTTGGCCGGACCACGGCCTTCCCCACACCTGTGCTCGAATCGACCGGCTCGGGCGGGGGGATCAGGCTGTTCTGCGACGGGGTCGGCCCGCAGACGCCCGATATCGCGAATTCCAGCCGGGCCATCAAGCAGAGCGAGCTCGATCTCTGCGCCCGGAACGGCGTCAGCGACGTGACCGAGATCCGGATCGGGTTCGATGGCATCGTGATCGCCAACAGCCAGGAGGCCCAGCCGAGCGATTTCACCCTCGAGCAGCTGCAGCAGGCGCTGGCGGCCGAGATCGTCGTCGATGGCCAACTCGTTCCCAACCCGCACATGACTTGGAACGATGTCGATCCCAGCCTCCCGGCCAAACCGATCCGCGTTCTGGGGCCGCCCCCGACGAGCGGCACGCGCGATGCCTTTGTCGAGCTGGTGATGGAGGGCGGATGCACGGGTGTCGACATGCTCGAGGGCCTCAGCCCCGAACGCAAGGCCGGCGCCTGTGCCACCATCCGCACCGACGGACCCTTCATCGATGCGGGCGAGAACGACAATCTGATCGTCCGGCGCCTGCGCGCTGATCCGGAAGCCTACGGCATCGTGGGGTTCAGCTTTCTCGACCAGAACCGCTCTTCGCTGCAGGGCGCCAGGGTGAATGAGGTGGCGCCGAGCTTCGAGAACATCGCCGATGCCAGCTATCCGATCGCGCGGTCGATGTTCTTCTACGTCAAGGATGCGCATCTCGGGGTCACGCCGGGGCTGGCCGATTTCGTGGTCGAGTTCACCTCCGAGCGCGCCGTCGGGCCCTTTGGCTATCTTGCCATGAAGGGTCTGATCCCGCTGCCCGATGAGGAGCGGGCGAAGGAGCACGCGAAGGCGGAGCGCCTTCTGGACGCGGGGCTTTGAGCCTTCTGATCCTCGCCCTGCTGATCGGGGCGCTCTATGGGGCCGGCCTGTGGGTCGGCCGCCCGCTGCGGCAGGCCTCATTGGCCGGGGATGGCAGCGACCGCCATGGCAGCGACCGCCATGGCAGCGACCGGCCCTGGCATCACGGGCTGCTGCCGGTGATCGGTGCAGCGGCGGCCTGTC
>CAZPBH010000191.1:0-3362 GCA_964584645.1 uncultured Rhodospirillales bacterium
TCGCCCGGGTGATCGACCCGGGCCGTGCCCTGCTGCATGTGCGTGGAGATGGCATCCATCCGGCTGCGCAGGCTGTCGATACGCGCCCGGATGTCCTCCGTCGCTCGTGCCGTCTGGTTCGCCAGCGCCTTGACCTCGCCCGCGACGACGGCAAAACCCTTGCCGGCCTCACCGGCCCGCGCCGCCTCAATCGTGGCATTGAGCGCCAGCAGGTTGGTCTGGGCGGCAATCGCCTCGATCTGCCCGACAATGGCGCCGATGGCGACCGATTCCTCGGCCAGCGCCTCCACTTCCCGTGCGCTGCCCTGGACGGAGCTGACGATCTCGGCCATCGCGGCCACGGCATCGGCCCCGTGGGCCACGCCCTGCTCGGCCATGGCGCCGGCCTTGCGACTGTCGTCGGCGGCCTGCTCGCTGGCAGCGGCGATCTGGCTGACGGAGGCGGAAAGCTCCTGTGACGCGGCCGAGAGATTTTGGGCCTTGGTGTCGGTCTGCTCGACCGCAGCGCGAACCTGGGCCAGATGCATCACCGCGTAATTCACCTTGATACCGGCCGCGACCATGGTGTGGAGATTGTCCATCAGCGCCCTCTTGTGGTCTTTGTCGGCACCCGCTTCACGCAGCTGCTGAAGGGCAACATCACGCGCGAGCGTTGCTGTCCGGTCGCGGCAGGCGGTCATGGCGCGGGCCATCCGGCCGGCCAGATCCTGACGCCCTGCATGGGGAATCGGCCCTTCACAGCTTTCCGTCGCCATGCGCTGCAGTGTCGCCGCGATATCCTGCAGCGCCGACAGGCTTTTCCCGACCCGATGGCGGACCAGCAGCCCCAGCGCCAGGGCGCCTCCCAGCCCAGCCAGCCAGAACCATGGCTCCCCGATACCTGCAACGGCCCCGGCCAGGGCCACGACCCCCAGCGATCCCAGCGCGACGACGGCCCCCTGGACCTCCGCCGGCCCCGGCGCGCCGAAGCTCTTGCCCAGTCCTGCTGGCGAGCCTGTTTCCACCTGATCGACCATCGCTGACCCCCTTTGCGTCATCCCCGTATTCGGGAGCGGCTGCCTGAGGGGCAAAGCCATCACCTGACCCGAATAACCCTGAAACTAGGCTGTGGGACAACCGTCAGGCGGTCAACATGTTTTTCCTGTATTCAGTTAATTACAAGCAACATGTGTGAAATTAAGGGTGGCAGGGCCTCCTCTGGGCTCGCTGAACGGGCACAAAGCCGATGGGTGGGCCCATGAGGGTGAGGAGGATCGGGCGGGCGCGCGCCGCAATGCCGATCCATGCGGTGGAGGGGCGTCGCCCATCTTGGGGCGGCGTGCGTTTCGCCTCAGGGCACCGTGAACCCATAGATGCCGAGCGCGCCATAGGATCCGACATGGACCGTGTTGTCATCGGCGATGGCGATGCTGTTGCGCCGCCCGAAGCCGGAGTTTTCCCGCCCGTCGCTGGCAGCAAGCGGGCGCGGGGCACGCACCCAGTCGGTGCCGTCGAAATCATAGACCCAGACCGCGCCCTGTTCATTGTCGATGGTATCGTCGACGGGCGAGGCGCCGGCCTCCTTGAGCCAGGCGGGCGCTTCGGGATCCGGTCCCGAAAAGCTGATGGGCAGGGGCTTCAGGCTGAAGGGTGGGGCCTCATCCTCCACCGGCATGCCGGTGATCTCTACCGGCACCGAATAGAGCTTCGCCCCCACCGCGATGCGGGTGCCGTTGATGGCCACCCCATCGCCGAAGCGGTCACCGCTGTTGGTGTCGGTACCGACAAGCGTGGCGTTCAGGCTCCAGGTACCGGCTTGCTTCCGGTACACATAGGCGACCCCGTCGCCGGTGCTGGCGCCATCGCCGCCCGGGGCACCGACCACCAGCCATGCGCCATCGCGCTTCAATGTGGTGCCGAACAGGTCGCCTGCTTGCAAGCCCGGCGGGCTCAGAACCTGCGCCGTGCTCCAGGAGCCGCCATCGGTCATCACATGCACGGCACCAGCCGTGCCGTTTTCACCCGGCGCACCGATGATCAGCTCAGTCCCATCCTGGCTGAGATCGACAGCATGGCCGAACTTGCCGCTTGCCTCGGAACCGTAGATAGCCCCGTCCTTGTCCCAGCTGCTGCCATTCCAGCGCAGAAACGTCACCGCCCCTTGCGCGGCAGCCTCGGAATAGGTCTCGCCATTAAACCAGTCTTCGAGATAGCCAGGCGCCCCCACAGCCACGAGCTGGCCATTGCCGCTGATCGTGATGTCCTTGCCGAACTCGACCGATGCGGACTCGCTCTCCCAGGCATCGGGGTCGAGATCAGTTGATGACATCATACCACCCCAGCCGGTCCACTCGGCCCCGCGCCGCATGATCCTGAAAGCACCGCTGGCCATTGTGGCCGCGTCGCAGCTGACAGCGAGCACCGTACCGGAATCATCAAAATCCGCCGCGACTTCTGTTTCGTGGAGGTCACTCTCATCAGGGAAAAAACTGCAATAGTTATATTTTGTTCCACTGTAAAATGACGCGAAAACTGGCGGCAAACTGTTGGCGAATGCCAACATATCCGGGTCAGTTGGCGGCAAGGCATCCATGCCGGGCATGGCGGGGTCGGTCAACCAAGTGCCGTCGCCCTGATCCTCGAGTACGGTAAGGCTACCTTCAACTGTACTTGCCGGATTAGGGGTCATTTCTCTGAAAGGTTGCCCGACCATTGCCAGGCGATTTCCAGCAAGAGCGAGGGCACCGGCCCCCATAACGTCGCGGGCAAAAAAGTCAGGTCGGGTAACGGGCGCAAAGATGAAGCTGTCTTCAGGCTGGTGCTGGTGCGGGCCGCCGGCGATCTCAAATTGCACCTGGATCTGCGAAAAGCCCATCACCTCGACCCCTGGCACGGTATCGCCTTCAGCGTTCTGGATCATATCCACGGGAACGTTGAACTGATAAGTAACCCCGCGAATCAGGGTTTCGGGCGGCTGGATGACCAGTGTCGTCGGATTGATCGCGGGTTCCAGGCTGAGCGCTAAAGAACCCGAGATAAACGCCTGTCGCACATTGCCATATCCACTGACAGCCAGAGGGTCACCGATCGGGTTATTTCCTGCAACCTGCACGATCGGCTCGCTGAATGTCAGGCGGATTCGGGAAGAAGGATCGGCATCCATCGAGAGATGTGGCGGGTCCACACTGACCAGGTGAAAGCCCGGCCCCGTCCCGCCACCCGGCGCGGCCTCACCGGCGGTCTCGGGCCCGCCCAGTTTCAGCACCCTGAAGCGCAGGATGAGGGAATTGCTCCCGGCCAGCGCAGCCGAGGACAGGTTCAGAACAAGCACAGCAGCCAGACCGACCGCCCACCAGCAACGGATCATGCGCTCCCCCCCTTGT
>CAZPBH010000191.1:3462-4891 GCA_964584645.1 uncultured Rhodospirillales bacterium
GCGCAATAATTCACAGTGTGCGCAATAATTCACAGTGTGCGCAATAATTCACAGTGTGCGCAATAATTCACAGTTTGGTGAGCGTGCCATCCCGGGAAAGCGGGGTCAACCCGGATGAGGATGAAAGATTTTCATGGCCGAGCGGGGCCGGGGTGAACCGGCCGCCACGCCCAGCTCACGCCTCAGGCGACCCGGACTTCCTTGATGATCGTGCGCTGGTAGAGTTCGCCATCCTTGAACCAGTGCCAGGTGCGCGCACGCTTGGTGTTGGTATCGTCAATCTGGATCATCTCGTAGAGATAGGCGTTGGGCAGGTCCTTGCGCTCCCACATCAGCATGGTGGTGCGGTTCGCCTCGTCGAGGGGCACATCGGCCGCCCAGCCGATGATCCGGTCGGTATCGAACAGGATGCGCGTGCCGTCGGGCGACAGACTGGCCGGAAAGTGCAGCTCCTCCGAACGCCCATCCGCCCATTGATAGCGGTTGATCTGGTAATAGGGATGGGGGCCTTCGCTCGGGAAGGTGCAGCTCAGATGCGAGGCATGGCGGTCGGTGACATTGCCCTCGGCATCGACATAGATGTACTCGCCCTTCCATTCGCCTTCATGCCGTGCCAGCAGCGGCAGCGCCTGCTTGATGTCCATGATTCCGGGCCTCCAATCCCATGAAAAACAGATTGGGTAAGTGGCGCGGCGGTCATGGGGCTGTCAACCTTCCGGCTTGCCGCACCGGGGCGGGGGTGCAATCTCCTGAGTTTCGCAGACTTTCGGGAGGCCGCCATGACCGATTCCGTTGACCGGATTGAACGCAGCGAGGAAGAGTGGCAGGAGCAGCTCTCGCCCGAAGCCTATCGCATCTGCCGGATGGGCGGCACCGAGCCCGCCTTCACCGGCCAGTACTGGAACGAGAAGCGCGACGGCACCTATGCCTGTGTCGCCTGCGGGACCGAGCTGTTCGAGAGCGGCACCAAATTCGACAGCGGGACCGGCTGGCCGAGCTTCTTTCGCCCCGTCGCGGCGGGCCGCATCGACGAACACCGGGACACCAGCTATGGCATGGTCCGGAAGGAGGTGCGCTGTGCGGCGTGCAACAGCCATCTGGGCCATGTCTTTCCCGACGGGCCGCCGCCGACGGGCATGCGCTATTGCATCAACTCCGCGGCCCTGGAATTCCGGCCGGTCGAGGACTGAGCCTCAGGGCCGCAGACAGGCCAGCAGCTCCTGAATGTCGGCCAGCGTTTCCAGCCGGTCGTTGAGGTCGATCGCCCGTTCCGCAGCGCCGGGCCCGATGGGCTCGGCCGCGTGGGAACAATTCCGCCGGAACTTGTCGAGATGCTGCGCGCGTGTCAGCGGGTTGGCCGGTCCGCCCAGCGTGGCCGGGATGTCGATGGCCAGATGCTGCCCATCCCTCAGGTCGACCTCGACCCGCT
>CAZPBH010000192.1:0-4890 GCA_964584645.1 uncultured Rhodospirillales bacterium
GAGCGCAGATTACCCCAATAGCTGCCGATCCCGCCGCCGCGGGCGGCCAGCCAGACATTCTCGTTCCACAGATCGACGATGCCGTTGAGGGAGTCATTGGCCTCGTTCAGGAAGCAGGAGATCGGCAGGCCACGATTGGTCCCGCCATTGGAAAGGATCGGGGTCGCCGGCATGAACCACAGCTTCGAGATGTAGTCATAAAGGCGCTGGGCGTGGGCCGAATCATCGCCGTAATGGGTGGCCACCCGCGCGAAGAGATCCTGAAAGCTCTCCTCCGGCAGCAGGTAACGGTCGGTCAGCGTGGCCTTGCCGAAAGCTGTCAACAGGTTATCCCGAGACCGGTCCATCCGTACGCGGGTCCCGCTTTCCATTTGTACGACGTCCAACATCGGCCCTCATTCCCTGTTTTATCCCGCGCTGTGGATAACGCGCCTGGGGATAAGTTGTTCTTGCATACCAGCTATCGTGTTCGGATGGCCTAACGCTACCACATCTGGTGGGGCTGTCGATACATGATTTCGACAAGATTCTTGCTTTCGGCGGAACCTGGAACGCACCCCTTCAACCGCCCGGCAGGCCTGATCTGTTCACATCATGTTCGCAGGCGCGGGGGGCTCCTGGCAAGGCTTTCCGGGACGAGGCCAACCCCCGCCGGACACGCTTCAGGCACCCATCCTGCCACGGTGATTCGGCCCGGGACGCGGGTCCTCCCCGCCGCCACCGCCCCAGAGATCAGTAGGGCAGTTCCACAGCATAGGCACTGCCGCTATCGCCCGACCCACCATCATCCTGATGGGCCCCGATGATCCCATGGGTGTCAGACAGGGCGACGGAGAAAGCCCCAAACAAGTCGTTCGGACTTCCATCCGGGGCCGTGAGCTTGGCGCTTTCATGGCAGGGGTTGCCGGTCTCCCAGCAGCCGGCAAGGCCAGGGGATGACAGGTCGAAGAGATAGGCGCTGCCGCTGTTGGATCCGCGGTCATCGTCACCGAATGCCCCGATCAGGGCATGGGAGGCCGACAGGGCGATGGCCGTGCCGAAATTGTCGGTACCGATGCCGTCGCTCGCGACCAGCTTGGCGGATTCAAGGCAGGGATTGCCGGTATCGCCGCATCCGGCAAGCCCGGCTGGCGTCAGATCGAACAGATAGGCCGTGCCTCTGTAGTTCTCATGGTTGGGGGCCGAGACAAGCGCCCTGCTGGCTGACAGGGCAACGTCGGAGCCGAATCGGTCCCCGGGCGCCAGATCCGAGGCGGTCAGCTTGGCGCGCTGGTTCCAGATTTCTCCTTCCCGCGCAAACAGATACACGCTGTTGGTATAGTTGGAAGAAATCAGGGCCGTATCAGGGCTGAGATCGACCGCATAGCCGAACCAGTGCCAGGGGCCGGCGTCGCTGGCGGTCAGCTTCGCGGTCTCATGGCACGGATTGCCGGTTTCGCCGCATCCTGCGAGCCCGGCAGGGGACAGGTCGAACAGATAGGCGCTGCCGCTTTTGTCACCGCCATCATCATCCTGATAGGCCCCTGCGAGAAGGGTTGTCCCGGAAAGGGCGAGGCTGAAGCCCAGATGGGCATCCTCGACCGGATCGCTGGCGGTCAGCTTGGCGGATTCAAGGCACGGATTGCCGGTTTCACCACAGCCGGCAAGCCCGGCCGGGGACAGATCGAACACATAGATGCTGCCGCTGCGGCTGGCGCCATCATCGTCATAGCGCGACCCGATCAGCGCGGTCGTGCCGGACATGTCGACGGCCCAGCCGAAATGGTCCCCGCCCTCGCCGTCACTCGCGGCCAGTTTGGCCAGCTGGGTCCAGTTCGACCCGTCCCGGCGAAACAGGTAGGCGCTGCCGCGGTAGCTGTCATCGCGCCAGGCTCCGATCAGGGCGTAGCTCTCGAACAGGGCGACGGCCCCGCCGAAGTGATCATTGGCGCCCGCATCGCTGGCGCTCAGCCTGGCCAGTTCCAGGCCTCGAAGGTTCAGAAGCGTCGCGGGGCCGCCCTCCGGGGTCAGGCTCACGCTGTAGGTGCCCGCCTCGACCTCGCCGGACAGGGTGAGGGTGCCGTCGCTGCGGGTGAGAACCAGCCCGTGCGCGGCATCGGTGAAACTCTCCCCCGGAGCCAGTTCACCATCCGTGGCACCGCTTTCGACGAAACTGACAACGATCGGTCCGCCACCCTGCCCGTCGTCGAATGTAGCGCTGACCTCAACGGCGGTGTCGGCCGGATCCACCGTGATCTCGCCCGCCCAGTCATTTCTGGCGACCTTCATGGTTGGAACGGCGCTCACATCGATGGCGTTTCCGGACGCCGATCCCGAGGCACTGTCCTGTTTCAGCACCTGGAAACGCAGGACGAGGTGCTGCGCGTCGGCCATGGTCCCCATCAACCCGACCAGGCCGAGGCCTCCAGCCAGACCTGCCAAAAGAAAATAACGCTTCATGATGGCGGTTTCCCTGTATGTGACGCCGAGGGCCCATCCTGGGCACAGCTTCGAAAAAAAAAGACTTAACGAGGGCTCAAGACCTCAAAGGCGGGTGCAGGCCTCGCAGGATATCGCGAGGGTGCAGCACTCAGGCGGTTTCGCGCACCCTCGCCGCATAGCTTTGCGCCGCTTCGCTGATCCGGGGCGCGAGATCGGTGAGGATGTCCCCATGGCCGGGCAGGGGATCGGCCGAGAGGCCCAGCAGATGCTCGGCCACCATCAGCCGGCCGTCGCAGGCCCGGGGCCTTGCGCCCTCGGGCATCCCCACACCGAGCGTGGGCACCGCCAGATGCCGGGTGACATAATCGGCCAGTTCATCGCCCACCCCCTCCAGCACCACGGCCACCGCACCGGCTTCGGCCACCGCCACGGCGTCATGATAGATGTGGTCGGCTTCCAGCGCATCGGCGCCGCGATCCCCGAAGCCGCCATAGGCGTGCACGCTCTGTGGCTGCATGCCGACATGGCCGATCACCGGCACCCCGCGCTTGCTCAGGAAGGCGACGGTCTCCTTCATTGTCACCCCGCCTTCCAGCTTCACGGCATCGCAGCCGGTCGCGGCCAGCACCCGGGCGGCGGTGCGATAAGCCTGGGCCGGGCTTTCCTGATAGCTGGCCCAGGGCAGATCGACGATCACGAGGGCCTTGCGCGTCGCCCGGACGACGGCAGCCCCATGGGCGATCATCATCTCGACCGTCACGGGAAGCGGGCTGTCGTAACCGTAGAGCACCATGCCCACCGAATCGCCGACCAGCATCAGCTCCACATGCGGTTCGAACAGCCGGGCCATCGGGGCCGTGTAGACGACCGACCCGACCAGCGGGCGTCCGCCCTTGGCGCCGCGCAGTTCCGGGACCGTCAGGCGGCTGGCCCTGTCCCCTGTCGTTGGTGCATGCGTCATCCGAGCCCTCCCCTCCCGCGGTTCCGGATCAACCATAGCGTGCGGCCCGGCTCTCACCAAGGCCGCCGCTTTTCCCGGGCGGCTTTCCGTGCCAAAGTGCACTCACGCCATGATTGTCGTGGTGTTCGATCCTGCACGTTCAGCGCCTCAGGCCAATATTTCGGTCCCGTCAAACCCTGCCATGAGCGATCCCTTCCGCCGCCTCACCGTCACCACCCAGCCCCTGCCCCTCAATGCGCAATGGCCGGTCAACCGGGCAGGCCGCATGGCGCCGGCGGCGGTCACCGCACGGATCATCGAGGACAGCGCCGAGGGCGTGCTGGTTGGCCAGGGTCAGGCGATCCCGGTGGCCCGTTTCGGCGAATCCGTGGACGAGGTGGCGGAGACCATCCGCAGTGTCGAAGCGCTGGTGGTTGGCGGCCTCGACCGCTTCGGGCTGATCGAATTGCTGCCGCGCGGGGCGGCGCGGGCCGCCCTCGATGCGGCCCTGCTGGCGCTGGAGGTAAAGCGCTCGGGCCGTCCGGTCCATGAGGTGCTGGAGTTGCCGAAGCGTTCCGAAACGCTGATCAGCGCGCATATGCTGCCCCTCGACGGGCCCGAGCGGATGGCCGAGGCTGCCGCCGCCCTGCCCGCAGCACCGCTGTTCCGGGTTGTCGGCAATGGCGAGGGCGACGACCGGCGCATCCGGGCCATAAGGGCAGCGGCGCCGCAGGCCCGCCTGATCCTCGACGCCCGGGAGAGCTGGACCCGGGACTACATGGACGCGATGCTGCCGGCGCTGAAGGAAACGGGTGTCGAGCTGGTCATCCAGCCGCTACCGGCCGGCCATGATGATCTGATGACGGGCTGGCTCAACAGGGTCCCGCTCTGTGCCGATCACAGCCTGCGCGAGATGGCCGATCTGGAGCGTCTCAAAGGCCTCTACACGACCGTGGGGCTGCATCCCGAAACACTGGGCGGCATGACGGCGAGCCTGGCGATGGCCCGGGCTGCGAAGGCCGCCGGCTATGCCGTTCTCGTCTCCAGCGGGGTGGGCACGGCGATGTCGGTCGCGCAGGCGTGGCATCTCGGCACGCTGGCCGATGAGGTCGATCTCGACGGGACGCGCTGGCTGCGGGCCGAGGCCGCCGACGGGCCGGGCCTTGCCCCCGATGGGCGGGCGCCGGACCCGACCGGGCTCTGGCCCTGAACCCCGCCCCGCCGGCGCTCGCCGCGCATGATCCCCGCGGGGCGCCCGTGCCGGGTCTGGCGGCATGGTGCCTCTATGACTGGGCGGCCAGCGCGTTCAACACGGTCATCCTGACCTTCGTGTTCTCGCTCTATTTCGCGCGCGGGATTGTCGGTGACGAGGATATGGGCGGCACCTGGTGGGCGTGGGGCATGGGTGCTGCGGGGCTCGTCGTCGCGGTGCTGGCGCCGATTCTGGGTGCGATCGCCGACAAGGGCGGGGCGCGCAAGCCCTGGCTGGCGGGCCTTGTGGCGCTGTGCGTGGCCACGACAGCGACGCT
>CAZPBH010000193.1:0-3568 GCA_964584645.1 uncultured Rhodospirillales bacterium
GCATGGAACAGGTCCATGACATAGCTCTTGCCGCGCCCGACATCGCCATAGAGATAGAGGCCCTGCGGTGCGGCCAGCCTCGGGTCGCGGTCGATGCCGAGCCGAACGCGCCAGCGCGCCAGCCAGCCCATCTCGCCCGGCGGCTCGTACCGGGCCAGCGCCTGGGCCAGCGATTGCAGCTTCTCGATCGCCAGCGCCTGATCCGGATCGGGCCGGATCGACCCGTCGGCCAGGGCTGCGCGATAGGGGGCGAGGGGGCCGATGGGGGCCTCCCCCGGCTCGGGCACGGCGCGCATCAGGCTCAGAACGCCTCGACCGGCAGCTTGAGGGCGGCGTGCTGGTCGGCCACCACGGATCGCGCCGCCGCCGAGGCCTCGGGCAGGAGGTGGTCGGCAAAGAACTGCGCGGTGGCGATCTTGGTGCTCAGGTAAAGATCGCCCTCGGTCGCGCCGTTCAGCCCGCTCGCTGCGCGCGCCTGACGGGCGAGGCACCAGCCGCCGATCACATGGCCGCAGAGCTTGACGAATGGCTGGGCGGCATGGGCGGCGGCCGGCGCATCCTCGGCACCGCTGGTGATCAGCACCGAGAGCGCGGTTTCCAGATCGTCCACCGCGCGGGCGAGGGCAGCCTCAACGCTTCCGGTCGCGCGGTCCTGTGGACCTGGCAGGTCGGCGCGTATCCGGGCGATCATGTCGCGCAGGGCCGCGCCCTCGTCCCTCAGCGTCTTGCGAAAGACGAGATCGGCGGCCTGGATCCCGTTGGTGCCCTCATAGATCGGGGCGATCCGTGCATCCCGCAGATGCTGGGCGGCCCCGGTTTCCTCGACATAGCCCATGCCGCCATGGACCTGGACCCCCATGCTGGCGACTTCGACCCCGCGATCGGTGCACCAGGCCTTCACGATGGGGGTCATCAGGTCGACCTCGCGCTGGGCCTGCTGCCGGATCTCGGCATCGGGGTGCCCGGCCGCCAGATCAGCGGCGGCCAGCGCGAGATAGGCCATCGCCCGGCCAGCCTCGTTATAGGCGCGCATGGTCATGAGGGTCCGGCGGATATCCGGGTGCTCGATGATTGCGACATCCCCGGTGCCGCCCTTCACCGCCCGGCCCTGGATGCGGTCCTTCGCGTAGTCACGGGCCTGCTGATAGGCGCGCTCGCCGATGGCGACCCCCTGGATGCCCACCGTCAGCCGGGCGTTGTTCATCATCGTGAACATGTATTTCAGGCCCTGATGGGGCTCGCCCACCAGATAGCCGATTGCGCCCTCATTGTCGCCAAAGGCCATGGTGCAGGTCGGCGAGGCATGGATGCCGAGCTTGTGCTCCAGCGCTACGCAGCGCAGGTCATTGCGCTGTCCGGGCGTGCCATCTTCGTTCGGCAGGTATTTCGGCACGATGAACAGGCTGATCCCCTTCACGCCCTCGGGCGCGTCGGGCAGCCGGGCCAGAACGAGATGGATGATGTTCTCGGCCAGCTCATGCTCGCCATAGGTGATGTAGATCTTCTGGCCCCTGATCCGGTAATGCTCGCCCGCCGGCTCGGCCTTCGTGCGGACCGCGGCCAGATCCGAGCCCGCCTGCGGCTCGGTCAGGTTCATGGTGCCGGTCCATTCCCCGCTGATCAGCTTTGGCAGATAGACCTGCTTCTGCGCGTCCGAGCCATGGGCTGCGATGGCTTCCACAGCACCCTGGTTGAGCATCGGGCAGAGCGCGAAGGCCATCGAGGCGGATTGCCACATCTCGGCCACCGGCATCGCCAGCGCCCAGGGAAGGCCCTGCCCGCCGAATTCGGGATCGAAGGGCACGGCGTTCCAGCCCCCCTCGACATAGGCACGATAGGCCTCGGCAAAGCCCTCGGGCAGGCGGACAACGCCATTTTCCAGCGCCGCACCCTGCCGGTCACCGATCTGGTTGAGCGGGGCGATCACCTCGCTCGCCAGCTTCGCTGCGCTGTCGAGCACGGCGTCCACCAGCTCGTCGTTCAACTCATCCTGCCCCGGCAAGGCGCGCAGCCGGTCGAGCCCGACCACATGCTGCAGCGTGAAGGCCATGTCGCGAACGGGCGGGGTGTAGGGGATCATCGGGATCTTCCTTGTCGAATTCTCTGCCTGCATGCATGGAGATAAGCCGGTTTGCGAGCGCCAGCACCCCGCATCCGCCCGGCAGCACCCTTGAAGCGGGCGCAAGGCGCTTCGGCCTTGGCATGCGGCTTGCTTGTCTGCCGGCCATGAACATCGCCGTGCCCATCCATCGCGTCGAGACCGCCGCAAGTGCCCAACCGGCCCCGCGTGCCCCCATGGCCTTCGAGGCGCTGGGCCATGCCAACGCGCTGGGTCATGGCAATGCACCGGGCGAGGTGCTGAACGCCGTGCATGCGGCTTCGGCCGAGACCGGGGTCGATTTTGCCTATCTGATGGACAAGGCAAGGGCGGAGAGCAGCTACAACACCCAGGCTCAGGCCCGCACAAGCTCGGCCAAGGGCCTGTTCCAGTTCATCGAGAGCACCTGGCTCGCCATGGTCCGCGATCATGGCGCCAAGCACGGGCTGGCCGCCGAGGCCGCCCGGATCGACGGGCGCGGCCGTGTCGCCGACCCGGCCGAGCGTCAGCGCATTCTGGACCTGCGCACCGATCCCGAATTTGCCAGCCGCATGGCGGCGGAATTTGCCGCCGGCAACGCGCAGGTGCTGGAGGCGAATCTTGGTCGACCGGTGGGGCCGACGGAGCTCTATTTCGCGCATTTTCTGGGCGCCAGCGGGGCGACCGGCTTTCTGAAAGCCCATGCGGCCAGCCCTGAGGCCAATGCGGCCGAGATGTTCCCGGCGGCGGCCAAGGCCAATCGGGGTGTGTTCTTCGAGCCCGGCAGCGGGAAGGCCCGCACCCTCGATCAGGTCTATGCCTTCTTCGATGCCAAGTTCGATCATGGCGCGACCGAAGTGGCGCAGGCACCGGTGCGCGAACGGGCCGACCGGATGGTCGAGACCCTGGCGCAGGCGCTGGTCGGTGCGCCCAGCCTGCCCGACTTCACGCCCCTGCCCGGGCGCAAGCCGATGGGCGGCCCCAACCTGCCGGCCGAGGTCGAGACGCGCGAAGCACGTGCTCCCCTTGCCCCCATCCGGCCAAGCGGGACGATCACGGCTGGACAGCTGATCGCCCAGGAGGTGGCTACCCGGGCGCTGGAAAGTCTGACGCTCGACTTCAATCCGCAGCTCGATGCCCATCGCAGCCGACAGGCGGCCCAGGCCTATGCCAATGCGCCGGTGCCACCGCGCCGCCCGGATCAGGCTGCTGCCTGACCTTTCTCGAGGCCTCTTTCTGTCACCAAAAAGGCCGGCCAGCGCGAAGCTGACCGGCCCCTCATGATGTCCGGAACGAGGCCGGGGATTACATCACGTCCTTGGCGTATTTGACCGAGCAGCCATAGGCGCGGGTCTGGGCCGGGTCGGGCTCAGCGCCGGCGTCCAGGGCCGCCATGGCGTTGCGCACATAGTTCTTGGCCCCTTCAACGGTGTCATGGCGCGCCGAGCTGTTATCGTCGATGGCGCCCTGATAGCGCAGCATGCCCTCTTC
>CAZPBH010000193.1:3578-4839 GCA_964584645.1 uncultured Rhodospirillales bacterium
CTTGACGTTGCGGGGCGCGTTGTCCAGGGCGCCCGCGTACGACAGCGTGCCGTCGGGATCGATCACGTACATGTGCGGGGTGGTCTTGGCACCGAAGGCCTTGCCCACCGCGCCGGAGGGATCGAGGATCGTGGCAGTGCGGGTCGATTCCCAGTTCATCGCGATCTCATTCGCCTCGGCCGGCTTGGTGTAGCCCTGCTCGCCCTCGGCGGAGGACACAACCGTCAGCCACACGGCCCCGTCATCAAGGGCGTCGGTCTGAAGTGCCTGCATGTTGCCGGTCTCATAGTGCTTCTGCACATAGGGGCAGCCATGGTTGAACCATTCCAGCACGACGCGCTGGCCATTGAAGTCGTGCAGGTTGTGCTGGACCCCGTTGCTGTCGGTCACCGTCAGATTGGGGATCATCGTGCCATTGGCGATCTCGGCCTGGGCCGGGACAGCAAAGGCGAAGGCCGCGACGAAGGCCGCAAACGCACTCGAAGCCAGGTTGATCATGGGTGTCTCTCCTCTTCCTCGTTGATGGGAATCCCGGGATCGAACGGGAGATCAGGCGGTCTCGTCGGCTTTCGTGATGGCATCGACGACGAGGCCGGGGGTCAACAACTGGGGCAGCACCACCGCTTCACCCCCCGGCGGATAGTAGAGATAGAGCGGGACCCCCGACCTGCCATGCGCTTCCAGCTTGGCGGTGATCGCCGGGTCGTAATTCGTCCAGTCGCCCTTCAGATAGGCGATGTCGCGCTCGGCGAAGAGGTCCTTCACCTGTTGGGTCGACAGCGCCACGCGCTCATTGGCGAGGCAGGTGATGCACCAGGCTGCGGTCATGTTGACGAAGACCGCGCGGTTGTCGGCCCGCAGCTCGGCCTCGCGGGCGTCCGACCAGGGCTCGAACCCCGCTGACTGGACCGAGCCAGCGGCCGTCGTCGCGGCCGAAACCGGCGTGCCACGCGGCGCGAAGGCGACCAGCCCGATGGCGATCAGAAGGGCGAGACCGGCCAAGGCACCGCTCGGCACCCGGCCGCCGAGCCCGCCCATCTGGCCCGCCCCGAACGCCCATGCCGCCAGCCCGATCAGCACCAGCCCGACCAGCGCGGCCCCCAGCCCTTCCGGGCCGGTCTGCTGGGCCAGCACCCAGATCAGCCAGGCCGCCGAAGCATAGAGCGGGAAGGCCAGCACCTGCTTGAAGCGTTCCATCCACGCCCCCGGCCTCGGCATCGCCCGCGCCAGCGCCGGCACGAAACTCAGCACCAGGAAGGGC
>CAZPBH010000194.1:0-4801 GCA_964584645.1 uncultured Rhodospirillales bacterium
CGAGTTGGGCCTGTGCGCGATCACCGGCAACACCGACCCCGTCCAGCTCGACCTCGCTGAACGGGGCTGGCATCCGGCCGGACGGCGCCGCCGGGGTCGCTTGCGGCTCCGGCAGCTCGGCCACGGCCCCGCGCGCGGCGGCGACATCGTGATAATGGGCCGCGAGCCGACGCAGGGCGGCATAGAATTCCGGGGCCAGGATGAGCGCAAAAAGGCCGGTCTGCAGCGTCATCGGCGCACCGCCCAGATCGATCATGCCGAGCAGCGAGAAGCCCACATAGACCGCGACCAGCGCCACGCCGAGCGCCGCAAACAGCTCCAGCACCGCCGACGACATGAAGGCGATCCGCAGCACCGCCATGGTCTGGCGGCGATAGGCATCGGCGGCGTCGCCCACCTCGGCGGCCGAGGCCTTCACCCGGCCGAACAGCACGAGGGTCGGCAGGCCGGCGAGCCGGTCCGCAAAGCGCCCGCCCAGCCTCTGCAACAGGGTGAAGCGGCGCTGGTTGGCACGCTCCGCCCCCCAGCCGACAAGCGCCATGAACAGGGGGATCAGGGGTGCGGTGACGAACAGCAACAGCGCGATGATCCAGTCAAAGGGCAGGATCGCCAGCAGGATGGCCAGCGGCAGCAGGGCGGCCACCATCGAGGCCGGCAGGAACCGCGCGAAATAGCCGTGCAGCGCCTCCACCGTCTCGACCGCGAGCGTGGCCCGGGCCCCGGTCCCGCCGCTGCGCGGATCCTCGATCGGGGCCGTCGCATCGCTCAACACCGCGGTGCGGACCTGACGGCGCACGCCGGCACCGATCTCGAAGGCCTGGAACTCGGCCGCGGTGAAGCACAGGGCTCGGATGACCATGAAGCCCATCGCCAGCGCGGCCGGAAGCGCCAGATCCGCCGCATCGACGCCTGCGAACAGCACGCCCGCGATCATCGCCGCCAGCATCCAGGCGAAGCCGATCCGCGCCAGCCCGTCGCCCAGGGCCAGCACGACCACGGCCGTCAGCGTTCGGCGATAGGGGCGTGCCAGGGCCCTCAGCCGGGCGCCTGGCAGCGGCGGCAGGGTGGCGGCATCGTCTTTCGGCGCGGCAGGCTTATCTGCAGAAACATCAACGGCAAGGGTCATCGGACGCGATGGTGGCGAGCGAAGACAGGAACGTCCACGCAAATCGGGGGAAAACCGACAGCCCTGACTGCGCCGGATCGTCGCCCGAGCAGGGCCCGGCCGATATCGCCAGCAGCGTGGCCGAGGCTCTGGAAACCCGGCGTTCGGTGCGCGCCTTCACGGCCGAGCCGGTACCGATGGCCACCATCGAACGCATTCTTGCCCTTGCGGCGCGCGCACCCAGCGGCACCAATCTGCAGCCCTGGCATGTGGATGTGCTGACCGACGCTGCACTGGCGCGCTTTGTTGCCACCATGCTCGCCCATTTCGATGATCCCGATATCGAGCCCGTCTGGGAATATGCCTACTACCCGCCGGCCTTTCGCGAACCCTATATCAGCCGTCGCCGCAAGGTTGGCTGGGACCTCTATGGTCTGCTCGGCATCGAAAAGGGCGACAAGGCACGGATGACCGCGCAGCATCGCCGCAATTACCAGTTTTTCGATGCCCCTGTCGGCATGATCGTGACCATCGATGCCGACTTGACCTTGGGCAGCTGGATCGATACCGGCATGTTCATCCAGTCGGTGCTGCTGGCCGCGCGGGGCGAAGGGCTGCACGGGTGTGCGCAGGCCGCCTTTGCGCATTATGGCGTGCAGGTGCGCGAAGCGCTCGGGCTCGGGGAGGATCGACGCGTCGTCTGCGGCATCGCGCTCGGCCATGAGGACAGGGCGCAGCCCGAGAATGCCTTGCGCACCGAACGCGAGCCGCTGGCCAATTTCGTGCGCTTCCACGGTGGGTGAGGCAAGCCTTGATCGACCGGAGAACACGCGGCCCGAGCACACACGGCCCGAGATCACCCGTGCCGTGTGTCGGGGAGCGCGGCGCTGGCTTGCGTCGGCGAACCTGCCGACCCTCACGGAAATGCCGCTCCCGGACGGACGCCGGGCTGACATCATGGCAATCGATGCAGCCGGCATGGTCACCATCGTCGAAGTGAAAAGCAGCCTCGCCGATTATCAGGCTGATGCGAAATGGACCGACTATCGCGGTTGGTGCGACCGGCTCGTCTTTGCCGTGCCGACCGATTTCCCCCACAGCCTGATCGCCGAAGATGCCGGCCTGCTGATCGCCGACGCCCATGGGGCGCATCTGCTGCGCGAAGGGGTAGGGGCGAAGCTCGCCCCGGCGCGTCGGCGCAGCCTGTTGGTGCACTTCGCCCGGCTGGCCGCCCGGCGGATCATGGCCGCCGAGGGCATCGTTCCTCCCGATCTTTGAGCCCGATCTGCAAGCCAGAACGGGGAAAGATCAGGCTTCAGCGCCTGCCGATCATCGAGAGAAATTCGCGGCGGGTCTCGCCATCCTCGCGGAACTGGCCCAGAAGCTGGCTGGTGACCATCGAGACGCCTTCCTTGTGCACGCCACGGGTGGTCATGCACTGGTGCTGGGCCTCGATGACGACCGCAACCCCGCGCGGCTCCAGCACATCAGCGATGGTGCGGGCGATCTGCGCGGTCATCTTCTCCTGGATCTGGAGCCGCTTGGCGAACATGTCGACGACCCGCGCCAGCTTGCTGATCCCCACGACCCGATGGTTTGGAAGATAGGCGATATGAGCCTTGCCGATGATCGGGACCATGTGATGCTCGCAATGCGATTCGAAATCGACATCGCGGAGCAGCACCATCTCGTCATACTGCTCCACCTCCTCGAAGGTGCGGCTCAGGAATTCTCTCGGATCCTGAGTGTAGCCGGCGAAGAACTCCTCATAAGAGCGCACGACTCTATCCGGCGTGTCGATCAGGCCTTCGCGGTCGGGGTCATCGCCGGCCCAGCGGATCAGGGTGCGCACGGCCGCCTCGGCCTCTTCCCGGCTGGGCTTGCCATTGTCACGAGGTTGCGGCCAGGCCTGGGTGACACTCAGCATGCGCGCACGCGCGGGCGCACTCTCGGAGCGGGTCTGTGTGGTGCTCACGGAAACGGATACTCCTTCAGAGATGCTGTGGCCCTTGCAACGGGCTGCGTAGCCTTAACGGCATTTTTGCCAGTTGGTCCGGCCTCACCGCCGGAACACGACCTGAAATACGGCGCCTTCATGGCACCGGATCATTGACATAAGTCTTGAGCACAATTCTCCAGTGCTTTTCTGCCATGCGCTCCGCTCAGCGGACGATGCCGTGATGTCTTGGCAACGATCTAATGGACCGAGGCCTGATCGTGCGGGCTGTCGAGCGAGAAGGCCGGGACGACCGCATCGAACCATTCGCCGGTCTCGGTCTCCATCACATAGGCGCCGGCCATGATGCCGCTCGGCGTCTCCAGCGGTGTGCCACTGGTATATTCGAAGGCGTCTCCGGGGGTGATGACAGGCTGCTCGCCCACAACCCCCGGGCCGCGCACCTCCATGGTCCGACCATGGGCGTCGACGATTCGCCAGTAGCGGGTGCGCAGCTGCACGGTCTCCGCACCGCAATTCTCGATCCGCACCCGATAGGCCCAGACATAGCGGCCGTCCTCTGGCGCCGACTGATCCTCGAGATAATGCGGCTCGACCGTGATCTCGATATCGCGTGTTGTCGCTCGGTACATGGGCTCCGTCCATGGGCCGGGCCTGCCCGTCGGGCGGCCGCCATCGATATCCCATTCTTTAGCGCAAGCCCCACCCGAAGTCATCACGAACCGGATGCGGGAACGCCCGGCCCGGCGTCGACCGGGGCTGAGCGCAGGATCAGCCCATCCGGATCTCGACCCGGCGATTGGCCGGTTCGCGCACATTGTCGGGCGTTTCGACAAGAAGATCGGTCTCGCCGCGCGCTTCCAGCTCGATCATGTCGGGCGGCACGCCCCGCGCGATCAGGGCCGCACGCACCTGCTGGGCCCGGTTGGCCGACAGGGTCTCGTTGAACGCGGCCGCCCCGGTGGTATCGGCATGGCCAATCAGCGTGATCCGCTCGGCCGGGCTGCGGTTGAACTCGTCCACGATGGTTTCGACCACGCTGCTGGCGACCGGCGTCAGCTCCGCCTCCGCGAAATCGAAGAAAACCAGGAATGACGCCTGATCGAAGGCATCTTCCGGCGCCATTTCGGGCAGGGGTTCGGCCCGCATCTGGGAGGGGATCACCGGCGGCACGTCCTCGACGACCTCCTCCTCGGGCATCAGGGCCTCGTCGAGCGTCTCCAGCGCCAGCCAGAAGGAATCGCGGCATGCGGCGATATCACCGTCCTGCCATTCCTCTTCCTGCTGTTCGACCCAGCAATCATAGCGGGCCTGAGCGACGGCGGCCTCATCGGGGGCGATATCGCGCGCCCCGCCCTCGAGCGCGGCCAGAAGCTGCCCGCGCGCCTGGTTCAGCTCCTCGACCATGCCAGGCGGCAACTGCCAGTCCTCGGGCCGCTCGGGCAGAACCTGCTGCCCTTCGGCCACCATCAGGCCCTTGCGCGCGAAGTGCTCCGCATCGGTGTAGTCGAACATCTCCTCATGTTCGAAGATCGCAAAATCCCGGTACTCCTGCACCAGACGCGCATCGAACATCCCGGCCGGCATCGTCGCCGCTTCCAGCGCATCGATCTGCTGGCGGCTGGAAAAGGCCGCACATCCGGCCAGCATCAGCCCGACGGCCCCCAGCGCTCCAAGGCGCATGGCCGAGCCCCCGGCCCGCCCCTCCCCTTGCGGTCGCCGTGCCACCCCAACCATCG
>CAZPBH010000195.1:0-3449 GCA_964584645.1 uncultured Rhodospirillales bacterium
CAGGTGTTGGCGGTACGCGACCTGCCCTGGGCGCGGCTGGCGCTCGGCAAGACCCTCATCCTGCTGGATGCCGGCGCCCCGCCACCGCGCGGGCAGGATGCCCAGGCCCATGCCGGCACGCTGTCCTTCGAGATGAGTATCGGGCGCGAGCGTCTGATCGTGAATTGCGGGCGCCATGCGGGGGAGGGTCCGTGGCGCAGCCTGCTGCGCGCCACCGCTGCCCACAGCACCGTCACCATCGACGACATCCACAGCGCCGAAATCATCGAGAATGCCGAAGGCGATCCGGTCGGGCTCGGCCGCAAGCCGCGCCAGATCGAGGTCGAGCGCCAGGAAGGCGATGGCGCAGCCCTGGTCGCGGCCGAACATGACGGCTACCGGTCGGAGCTGGCGATCACCCATCGCCGCCGGCTCTATCTTGGCGAGAATGGCGAGGATCTGCGCGGCGAGGATACGCTGACCGGGCCCGCCGGCCACAGCTACGCGATACGCTTTCACCTTCACCCCGAGGTGCAGGCCGGGCTGGCACAGGGGGGGCAGGCAGCGCTGCTGCGCCTGAAGGACGGCTCGGGCTGGCGCATGCGCACCGGGCAGGGGGATGTCCGGCTGGAGGAGAGCGTCTATTTCGGCGACCCCGCCGGCGGGCCGCGACGAACGCGCCAGCTGGTCATCGCCGGGCTGACGCAGGACAATCAGACGGTCCTGAAATGGGCCTTCAGACGTGAACGCAAGACAGGATGATGAATGTGGCTGGCGACAACACGATGATGCGCCCCAGACGGGCCCTGCTGTCGGTCTCCGACAAGGCCGGTCTGGTGGAGCTGGGCCAGGCGCTGGCCGCCGCCGGGGTCGAGCTGGTCTCGACCGGCGGTACCCATCGGGAGCTGAGTGCGGCCGGGCTGAAGGTCCGCGAGGTGGCGGAGCTGACCGGGTTGCCGGAGATGCTGGACGGTCGGGTCAAGACCCTGCATCCGGCCGTGCATGGCGGCATCCTTGCCCGCCGCGATGTCGCCGACCATCGCGCGGCCCTCGACCAGCACGGGATCGGCGCCATCGACCTTGTCGTGGTGAACCTCTATCCCTTCGAGGCGACGGTCGCTTCCGGTGCCGAATTCGACGCCTGTGTGGAGCAGATCGACATCGGCGGGCCGGCGCTGATCCGCGCGGCCGCCAAGAACCACGCCCATGTCGCGGTGCTGACCTACCCTGCCGATTACGCGGCCCTTGCCGAGGCGGTGGCGGGACCCGGTATCCCGGCCGATCTGCGCCGGCATCTGGCGGCCAAGGCCTTTGCCCGCACAGCCGCCTATGATGCCGCCATTGCGGGCTGGTTCGCGGGCGAGGCGGGAGCGCTGCTTCCCGAACGGCTGAGCCTGACGGGCACCCGCGCCCATGATCTGCGCTATGGCGAGAACCCGCATCAGCAGGCTGCCTTCTATGCCGATGGCACGGTTCGTCCCGGTGCTGCCACCGCCCGCCAGCTTCAGGGCAAGGAACTGAGCTACAACAACCTCAACGACACCGATGCGGCCTATGAGCTGGTGGCGGAATTCGGGCCGCCGGCCATCGTCATCGTCAAGCATGCGAACCCCTGCGGCGTGGCCGAGGGGCTGACGCTCGCTACCGCCTATGATCGCGCGCTCACATGCGATCCGGTCTCGGCCTTTGGCGGGATCGTCGCCGCCAATCGGCCCATCGACGGCGAGACGGCCCACGCCATCGCCCGCGTCTTTGCCGAGGTCGTGATCGCCCCGGGCGTCACGCCGGAAGCGCGCGAGGTATTTGCCACCAAGAAGAACCTGCGTGTGCTGGAAGCCGGTGGCCTGCCCGACCCGTCAGCCCCGGGGCTGAACATCCGTTCCATTGCGGGCGGGCTGCTGGTCCAGGGCCGGGATACCGGCCGGATCGCCGCCGAGGGCTTGCGGGTGGTGACGCAGCGCGCGCCCACCGAGGACGAGCTGGCCGACCTGCTTTTCGCCTTCCGGGTGGCCAAGCATGTGAAGTCGAATGCCATCGTCTATGCCCGTGATCGCGCCACCGTCGGCATCGGGGCCGGCCAGATGAGCCGGGTCGACAGCGCCCGGATCGCCGCCATGAAGGCCCGGGAGGCTGCCGAAAAGGCGGGCTGGACCCAGCCCCTGACGGTCGGATCGGTCGTTGCCTCCGATGCCTTCTTCCCCTTCGCCGATGGCCTGGTGAGCGCGGTCGAGGCCGGTGCGCGCGCCGTCATCCAGCCGGGTGGTTCCATCCGGGATGAGGAGGTGATCGCCGCCGCCGATGAAGCCGGTATCGCCATGGTCTTCACCGGCCAGCGCCATTTCAGGCATTGAAGGTCAAGCGCCATGCCCATCCGCTATTTCGAGGATTACGAGATCGGCCAGGAATTCACCGCTGGCCCTTATGAGGTGACGGCCGAGGAGATCATCGACTTCGCCACGAAATACGATCCGCAATATTTCCATACCGACCCCGAGGCGGCGAAGGATTCGGTCTATGGCGGGCTGATCGCCAGCGGCTGGCACAGCTGCGGGATCGCCATGCGCCTGATGCTGGAAGCCTATCTGAAGGACCATGTCGGCCAGGGCTCGCCAGGCGTGGAGGAGATACGCTGGAAGCTGCCGGTTCGGCCCGGCGACCGCCTGACCCTGCACAGCCGGATCATCGACATGCGCCCCTCGGCCAGCCGGGAGGATCGCGGGATCGTCCAGGGGGCTCACAGCCTGCGCAATCAGGACGGGCAGGAGGTGATGAGCTATGTCGGCACCGGCTTCTATGGCCGTCGGCCGCGTTGAAGCGAAGCTGCGTGGTTGTACGGCTGGAGCAGCTAGAGCAAATTTCGATCAGATGGAATCATCTGATCGGATAATTTGTCTAGTTTTTAATAAGTTAGAGCGGATTCACGCGTTCAATCTGAACGCGATCCGCTCTAGCCGGTCGCCGGTCCGCCGAAGCCATAGAGCCAGACCAGCAGGCCCCCGCCCAGCAGGATACGATAGATCACGAAGGGCGTGAAATCGGCGCGTCTGAGCCAGCGCATCAGCAGGGCTATCGCCACCAGGGCGGCCAGAAAGCTGAGGCAGGCGGCCAGCAGCGCTGCGCCGGTCAGCGCTACATCCCCGGCCTCCATCAGGTCAAGTGTGGCCAGCGTGCCAGCGCCCAGGATCGTCGGGATCGACAGCAGCATCGAGAAACGGGCGGCATCCTGACGTTCAAAGCCCAGCAGGCGCCCGGCCGTCATCGTCACGCCCGAGCGGCTCGCCCCCGGGATCAGGGCTGCGATCTGTGCCAGGCCGATCAGCGTCGCGTCACCCCAGCGCAGATCGCGCAGATCGCGCACCGACAGAAAGAACCTGTCCGCCAGCCAGAGCAGCAGGCCAAAACCGAGGGTCGCCCAGGCAATCGCCTCGATGGAGCGGATTCCCTCGGGCAGCTGTTCATGCAGCCAATAG
>CAZPBH010000195.1:3459-4757 GCA_964584645.1 uncultured Rhodospirillales bacterium
GGCGGCGATGACCGGAAGGGTCGCCAGCACCACCAGCAGCGCCAGTCGGGCACCCCCCCGGTCGCGCTTGCCCTGCACGACGCGCAGCGTGTCCCCCGCCATCGAGGCGACATCGCGATGGAAATAGGCGATGACCGCGAGCAGGGTGCCCACATGCACGGCGATATCCATCACCAGCCCCTGATCGCCGGTGCCGAGAAGGACAGGAACCAGCACCAGATGCCCGCTGGAGGAGATCGGCAGGAATTCCGTCAGCCCCTGCACGCAGGCCAGGGTGACGATATGGATCAGGCCAAGGGTCATGATGCTCAATCGGCAGGCTCCGTGGCGACGCCGGGCAAGCGCCTGAAGAGGCGGCCACTCTAGCCGATTCGGGGCAGGGGGCGGGATCGGCAGATAGTACCAGAATGGTATCGAAAGGCGAAAGCTGCATGCCGCGCCGGGTGAATGGCCGGCCCGCAAGACCTGTCTTTCGCAGAAAAATGTCAGCAATACTGACCTAAATGCCCGAATTGACTCGCATCGATCTTCGGCTGGCGCTATATCTGCATCCGGGCGCAGAGGCGCAGGCGGTGTGACCCACCCACCGACGCCAGCCTCCCGCCCGATGAACATACCGCCCGACGACCAGACCGAAACGGGGTCACGCATGCCGGCATCTGGTGCCGGCTCGGCCCCAAGAGACAGCGAGAGGGAGGATCGCCATGGCCGATCCGCAGAATTCAGCGACCCCGCGTCGTCCGCTTGGCAAGATGCTGGACTTCGTCGCGACCGACAAGCAGACGCCCGACAAGCGCACGGCCGAAGAGCGCCGCGAGGATTTCGGCGAGATCTACCGCGAATACGCGGCCGAAAAGGCAGCCGAGCAGGCCAATCGCTGCAGCCAGTGCGGGGTGCCGTTCTGCCAGGTGCATTGCCCGCTGCACAACAACATCCCCGACTGGCTGAAGCTGACGGCCGAGGGCCGGCTGCAGGAAGCCTATGAGGTTTCCAGCGCCACCAACACCTTCCCCGAGATCTGCGGCCGCATCTGCCCGCAGGATCGCCTTTGCGAGGGCAACTGCGTGATCGAGCAGTCGACCCATGGGACGGTCACCATCGGCGCCATCGAGAAATACATCACCGAGACCGCCTTCGAGGAGGGGTGGGTCAAGCCACGCCTTCCGAAGCGGGAGCTGGCGCAGTCGGTCGGCATCATCGGCGCCGGCCCGGGTGGCCTCGCCGCAGCCGAGATGCTGCGTGCCAGGGGCTATCAGGTGCATGTCTATGACCGCTATGACCGGGTCGGCGGGCTGATG
>CAZPBH010000196.1:0-4723 GCA_964584645.1 uncultured Rhodospirillales bacterium
GCCGGGCGGCGCCCCGATCATCCGGGCGACGGAGTGCTTCTCCATGTACTCCGACATGTCGAGCCTGAGCATCGCGTGATCATCATCGAACAGGAACGCTGCCAGAGCCCGGGTCAGCTCGGTCTTGCCGACACCGGTGGGCCCGAGGAAAAGGAACGAGCCCAGCGGACGGTGGGGGTCCTGAAGGCCGGCACGGGCACGCCGGACCGCATGGCTGACGGCCGCCACGGCTTCCTGCTGACCGATCACGCGGTCCTGCAGCTTTTCTTCCATGGCGAGCAGCTTCTCGCGCTCGCCCTCAAGCATCCGGTCGACCGGAATGCCGGTCCAGCGGCTGACGATATGGGCGATGTCGCCTTCACGCACCTCCTCGCGCACGAGGCTGGTATCGGCCACGCTTTCGGCCTCCTCCAGCTTGCGCTCGAGCTCGGGGATGACGCCATAGGTCAGTTCGCCAGCCCGGTCATAACGACCGGCACGCTGGGCCTGTTCCAGCTCGAACCTCGCCTGATCGAGCTGTTCCTTGAGCTGCGCGCCCCCCATCAGCTTGGCCTTTTCGGCCTCCCAGCGGGCCGTCATCGCTGACGCCTTCTCCTCCAGCTCCGCAAGTTCGCCCTCAAGCCGGCCGAGTCGTTCCCGTGACGCCTCGTCGGTTTCCTTCTTGAGGGCCTCGCGCTCGATCTTCAGCTGGATGATCCGCCGGTCGAGCAGTTCGAGCTCCTCGGGGCGCGAATCGGCTTCCATGCGGATCCGGCTGGCGGCCTCATCCACAAGGTCGATGGCCTTGTCGGGCAGGAAACGGTCGGTGATGTAGCGGTTCGAGAGCGTGGCAGCCGCAACGATCGCACCATCGGTGATCCTTACACCATGGTGCACCTCATACTTCTCCTTCAGGCCGCGCAGGATCGAGATGGTGTCCTCGACACTGGGTTCGGCGATGAAGACGGGCTGAAAGCGCCGGGCGAGGGCCGCATCCTTCTCAACATGCCGGCGATATTCATCGAGCGTGGTGGCCCCGATCATGTGGAGTTCCCCGCGCGCCAGAGCAGGCTTCAGCATGTTGGAGGCATCCATCGCCCCCTCGGCCTTCCCGGCCCCCACGAGCGTGTGCATCTCGTCGATGAACATGATGATCTCGCCGGCCGCGGCGGAGATTTCCTCCAGCACACCCTTCAGGCGCTCCTCGAATTCGCCGCGATATTTCGCGCCGGCGATCAGCGCACCGAGATCGAGGGCCATCAGGCTCTTGGTCTTGAGGCTCTCCGGGACATCGCCCTTCACGATCCGCACCGCCAGCCCTTCGGCGATGGCGGTCTTGCCAACGCCGGGTTCGCCGATCAGGACCGGATTGTTCTTGGTCCGGCGGGCCAGCACCTGCATCGAGCGCCGGATCTCGTCATCACGCCCGATGACGGGGTCGAGCTTGCCCTCGTGGGCAAGTGCCGTCAGGTCGCGGGCATATTTCTTCAGCGCCTCGAAGCGGTTTTCGGCCTGCGGGTTGTCGGCGGTGCGGCCCTTGCGGCGATCGTTGATCGCCTGATTGAGGGCCTGCGGGTTGACCCCGGCCTGGGCGAGCGCCCGCCCGGCTTTCGTCTCCCCCGCCATGGCAATCGCCTGCAGAAGGCGGTCGGCCGTCACATAGGCATCGCCGGCCTTCTCTGCGATCTGTTCAGCCTGGGCGAGGATCTGCCCGGTATCCTGGCCGAGATAAAGCTGCCCGCCGCCCTCGACCACGGGCTCGGCCGCCAGCGCAGCTGCCATCGCGGTCCGGACGATATCCGGATCGCCGCCAGCGCCGCGGATCAGGTTCTGGGTGAAGTTCTGGTCATCATCCAGCATGACCTGGAGCAGATGCTCCGGCGTCAGGCGCTGATGCTTGTTGCGATGTGCAAGTGTCTGCGCGGCCTGAACAAAACCACGCACCTTTTCCGTAAATTTCTCGAAGTCCATGAAGCGGCCCTCCTGATGTCAATGATGTGGACGCCCCGCACCGGAGCGCGTCCCGACAACAATCCCGGACGCACTCCGCCCGGTCATGCAACGGCCCCGAAATTTCGGCAGCCCCTATCATCTGATGTCCCCGATAACGGGCAACATCCTCTTTACGTTAGAACCCGGTTCCCGGATTGTCCACGATCCCGGGACAATGCCATGCGGCGCCGGCTCGATCGCGTCGTCGCCCGCCGGCCCGGAGCATCAGAGCAGGTTGGAGGTACCCCTGCCATCCTCGTCGCGATCCCGGTCACTGTCGTCGCGACCCGGCATATCGTCATCACCGCCGGAAGACGACCCGCCAGCGCCGGCGGAAGCGTCATGGCCGTTGGCCTCGGCCCCATGCCCATTGGCCGGCCGACGCCGGGGGCGGCCACGCCTGCCGCGTGCCAATGTGGCAGCCACACCCTCATCGACATCATCCTGATCACCCTCACCGGCATCGGTTTCGGGCGCGCCGCGTTCATCCGCGCGCCTTTCGTCCTCCTGGCGTTCGTCGGAATGACGCTCGTCCTGGTGACTTTCACCCGATTGGCGTTCGTCGCGCTGATTCGGGCGGCTTCGCCGAGGGCGCCGCGCTGGGCCGGCTTCCTGCTCCTCGGCATCGGCGCCATAGGCATCCTCGCCATAACCATCGTGATTGCCGTCGCGTTCGGACATGCCATCGCGCTGAACGCGGCGTGCCTCGATCTGCTCGAGCTCTTCGTGATGGATCCGGAAATAGTGCTCGGCATGCTGGAAATAGCTTTCGGCCTTCACACGATCACCGGCAGAACCGGCATCCCGCGCAAGGGTCAGGTACTTCTCATGAACCTGCATCGCATTGCCGCGAACCCTGACATCGGGCCCGTTGGAGTCGAAGTTGTGATGCCGGGGGGCTGGATTACCGCGGCGTCCCTGACGGCGTGACCGCTTCGATCCGGAACCTTGCCTCATTTCGTTACCACTTCTGTTATTGCTCATGTCTCAATTTCCGGTCGCAACCGCCTCCGGGGCCGGAAGGGCCCTTGCCTCCCCGGTATGCCTTCCTGCCGGTGCGTGCGATACGCCCTGCTGGCGCTGCCCGGGCGATGACCCTGTGCCCTCGCCCGGCTGTTCATCCCTGTCGGTGCGCATTTGGGAAACCGGCACCGTTCACCAATCCCATGCGATCAGCCCCGGTGCGTGCGCTTTTTCAGAACTCCAGCTGGCAAGTATCTTCAAGGCCCGGCGCATCCGGCATCTTGAGTGCCGATGCGGCTCATGGCCGCCCGATGGTGCGTTCACGCCTCCATCACTTCAGGCGAACCTAGCCCGAGCCCGGTCGGAATCCAAGCGAATTATGCCCGCGCCGACGGTTCATCACCGTCCCGGGAGGCGAAGGCCAGCGCCCGAGCATGCCCGCCAAGATCATGCTCCAGATCCACCAGCCCAAAGCCTGCCTCGGCCATGATGGATCGGACGGCTTCAGCCTGATCCCGGCCAATCTCCAGACAGACCCGGCCGGCAACAAGGCAACCGGAGCCCAGTGCGGCAGCCAGCGCCCGATAAAAGGCCAGCCCGTCGGGACCGCCATCAAGGGCCAGGCTCGGATCGTGATCGCGGACCTCGGGTGCGAGGGTGGCGATCACACCGGTTTCGACATAAGGCGGATTGCACAGCACCAGATCGACCGGCCCCACCGGCGGCCGTGCCATGTCCGCCATCGCGAGCATCACCCTGTCGGCGAGGGCATGTGCAGCCAGATTCCGTGCTGCTACACGCAAGGCCGTCGGGCTGATGTCGAGGGCGATGCCCTGATCCTTGTCCCTCATCTGCTGGCGGCGGCCGTGAAGAAAGGCAACGATCAGGACGCCGCTGCCCGTCCCAAGATCGGCAACCAGCAACGGCCCCGGCTTGTCCTGATGAAGACGCAGTGCGAGCCGCACCAGCGCCTCGCTGTCCCCGCGCGGATCCAGCACTGCGGGCGTAACCAGCACATCCAGCCCAAAGAATTCGCGCCGGCCGAGGATCCGGCTGACCGGCTCATGTCCAAGCCGGCGCCCGAGTGCGACCTCGACCGCCCGGATATCAGCCGGGTCCAGAACCCGCTCAGGCTCGAAAAGCATGGCCTGCGGATCGAGACCCAGCACGCCCTCGATCAGCAGGCGCACCTCCTGGGCGGCAGGTTCGATACCTGCCTCTGCAAGCCGCGCCGTCCACCTTCGGCGCAGATCGCCTAGCGCCTGGATCAGAACCCGCCGACCGGGCGGCGCCAGCGCAGGAGCAGCATGTTGGCTCCCGGATTGCGGTCTCCGATCCCGGCATTGGAAATGTGGTGCCATGAGGCACCAACCAGCATGCCGCCCGGCAGCCTGTAGGCCAGCTCCATACCGGAGCGGAATTCGAGGACCGAGCTCAGATCACGACCATCCCCCGGTGTATAGGCCCCGGCGCTCAGCAGTGGGGTGAACCGCCAACGCCCAAAGAAGTCGAGCGGCAATCCAAGGCCCAATCCCGCGAACAGGGCCCCGTCAGCGGTGACAAAGCCGGCCGCCCATCCCTGAACCGGCGCGCCTTGCCACAGGGCCCGACGTGCCTCCACCTCCACCATCAGGGCCTCGTCCCTCTTGCCATAGGCAAAGACGCCAGCGGCCACACCGACCTCAATCGGCTCTGCTGCGCGGGCGGGCAAGGCTGCCACGACAAGCGCGGCAAGGAGCAGGAAACGAGCGGCCATGAAGGGATCGCAAGAAAAAGAGCTGGTGCAAGC
>CAZPBH010000197.1:0-475 GCA_964584645.1 uncultured Rhodospirillales bacterium
TACAATCTCGTTTATGTGCTGCCGCTGGCGGCCATCGTCGCGGTGTTCACCTTCACGCTGGGCGCGCGGCGGCTGAGCGAGGGCGAAGGGCGCGCCCTGAAGCTTCTTTCGGGCCTGATGATGGGCGGGCTGGGGCTGGTCCTGATCCTCGCCCCCACGGCGCTGGAAAACATTCTCGTGACAATCGGGGTGCTGGCCGCGGCTCTGGCCGGGACGGCCCTGCTGGTTCTTCTCGACCGTGCGCGCCGTCCGGTCGAGGGGAGGGGCTGAGGACGGCCGTGCCCGGGCGGCGGCACGCTGCCCGACATGCCCCGTCCGGATCAGCCCTTGTGATTGTCCTTCCAGAAATTGATCAACTCGACCAGCGGGATGCCGTCGATGGTGGCACCGTTCAGCTCACAGCGGTCGATCCGCAGGTTGACAAGGCTCGAATCGCTGATCGCCGCACCGCGCAGATTGACCTCGCGCAGCATCG
>CAZPBH010000197.1:485-4699 GCA_964584645.1 uncultured Rhodospirillales bacterium
ATCGAGCCCGCCATGTTGCTCTCCTGCAGCTGGCTGGCGGCAAGCGAGCAATCGACGAAGGCCGAGCCTGAGAGGTCGGCATCCTCGGCGTCGACGACCAGCCGTGCGTGCCGCAATTCGAATCTCGATGACATATGCGCCAGGTCCCCACGCACCTCGACATGTCCGGGCCCGGGACCCGAATCATCCGATGCCATGTGGCACCGCTGGAGCGCAGTATGGCATGTTCCACCGTCAAGAAAAGGCCGGATTTCCAGTCGCTTCGGCGACGGGCTTCCGGTTGCGGCTCGGGCTGGCTTGACTTCGATCCCGTTCCTGCCACTTCTCCGATCGGACGCCATAGCCTAGCGGCATGGCGTGCGCCCGGGGCGGCAGCCCCTCGATCAGGGAGTGCGGAACAGCCATGGCCTACACCATCACCGTCAACGGGACCCGCCATGAGGTCGATGTCGAGGGCGACACGCCCCTTCTCTGGGTGCTGCGCGACACGCTGGGCCTGACGGGGACCAAATTCGGCTGCGGCATCTCGATGTGCGGTGCATGCACCGTGATGATGGACGGCTTTGCCACCCGCGCCTGCGTCTATCCCATCGAGGCGGCCGACGGCATGGAGATCACCACGATCGAGGGGTTGAGCGAGAATGCCGATCACCCCGTCCAGAAGGCCTGGATCGCCGAGCAGGTGCCCCAGTGCGGCTATTGCCAGTCGGGGATGATCATGACGGCGGTGTCGATGCTCAATGACCTGGGTGGCAAGCCCTCGGATGAGGATATCGACGCCATGGTCACCAATATCTGCCGCTGCGGCACCTATCAGCGTGTCCGCAAGGCGATCCACCGCGCCGCCGAAGAGATGTACGGCTGACCGGGCCTTCCCTCAGCCCTCGATCAGCATCCAGCCATTGCCGTCGGGCGCGGTGCAGGTAAAGGCCCGCTCGCCGAACTCGTCGGCGATGATGTCGCCGATCTGGCTGGCTCCGGCGGCCTGAACCCGCCGGTGCGTCGCCTCGATGTCGAGGCATCTCCATGAATAGAGAAACGTCCCCAGCGCGCCCGGCCGGCTGTGGGGGCGCATGTCCTTCAGGCGGCTGGCGCTGCCGAACCGCACGATCTTGAGCCGTCCGGAGCTGCGGCGCTGCCAGGCGCGGTCCCGGTTGGCCGGATCGTCGAAATCCGTGATGTGGTGGGTCTCGTCCTCCTCCAGCTCGAAGATCGTCCTCGCCCCCGTCGCCTGAGCGTAGGGCACCTCGGAATCATGGCTGCGGAACAGCCCGAAGGCGTCCTCATAGAAGTCGAGCAGACGGGCATCATCGCTCTGCACGACGAGCCCGGCATGGGTGATCTGGCTCGTGCGCAGCAGGCAGTGATCGTCGATGCGCCCATAGCCGGGCCTGTCAAAGCCAAAGCGCTCGAAGTAGATCTGCCGGTAATGGGGCTGGACGAGCGCCATCTCGCGCACACCGGCAAGTGGCTCGAGGAAGGCCCGCGGAACCCGCTCGCCCTGATAGGTGACGGCGAGCACCGGCTCGACAACGCGCATCGGCAGGCCGGTCTTCAGCCCGTGCTCGACATGGTTCATGACGTTCATCACCGAGCGGGTGAGCATCGCCCCCCAGCGCGCACCCTGCACCCGGAAGCCGTTCATCCCGAGCCCATCGGAAACGGGGTGATCCCAGTTCATGAGCCGAATCAGCCCATGATCGGCCTGCTGGTGATGAAGCCGAACGGCGCGGACGGCCGAGCGCACGCCGTAGAGGATCTCAGCGTCCGAATCGACCAGCTCGCCGATATCGCCGACACGGTAGCCATGGCGTTCGAAATACTGGATGGCCGGGGCAAAATCCGGCACGCCGATGCAGACCTCGTGGAGGCCGCCTGTACATTGCTCGCTCATCGATGATCCCGGTAACGGATGGAAACCCTATTCGGTGCACCCTGCCGGGTTCGCGGTCAACACCGGCCCGTGGTGTTTACGCTCGCGGGGGCTTTGCAAATCCCGGCCCGGTCAGACATAAAGCGCACAGCCTCATGAACCGGGCGGCACAGGCACGCTGATTCCGGTCATGCCCCAAATCTTCCAGACCCGCCGCCAAGAGACACGCGGAACCGCCTTCATGACGATGACCGAAAATGCACCGGAGGGGGGCGCCCCGGCCTCACCCACGCGGCTTCAAGCCTTCTGGGCCAGCCCGTTTGCGCGCCAATGGGTGCACCCGCTGCTGAAACGGCTTGGGGATCTGGCGATCCTGCTCTTTGCGCTGACGACGCTGCTGTTCTTTCTGCTGCGGGTGGCGGGCGACCCGGCGCAGATGCTGGCCGGTCCGGAGGCGAGCCCGGAGGTTGTCGCGGCCATCCAGGCGAAATACGGCCTCGATCAGCCGGTCATGGTCCAGTACCTGCGCTATATGGGCAATATCCTGACCGGGGATTTCGGCACCTCGCTGGCCAGCGGGCAGCCGGCGATGGGCGAGGTGCTGGCGCATCTGCCGCCCACCCTGCTGATGGCCGGGCTGGGCATGGGGTTCACGATCCTGGTCTCGCTCAGCCTCGGGGCCTGGCTCGGGTTCCGGCCAGACCGGCCCTCGCGCCGGCTGACGGCCTGGCTGGTGTTCATCCTGCAAGGCGTGCCGGGCTTCGTGATCGGCCTGCTGCTGATCCAGGTCTTTGCGGTCGAGAACCAGCTTCTGCCTTCGATGGGCATGGGGATCGACAGCCGCACCGGGGCCATCGATCCGCGGCACTGGATCCTGCCGACGCTGGCGCTGGCGGGGTTCCTCGTACCGCAGCTGACCCGCGTGGTGGCCGCCAATGTGGCCGAGTGCATGCGTGAGGATTACATCCGCACCGCACGTGCCAATGGTGCCAGCTCGGTCGAGCTGCTCTGGCGCCATGCGCTGCCCAATGCGCTGCTGGCCGCAACCGCGCTGATCGGGACGCAATTCGCCTTTCTGGTCTCGGGTGCTGTCATCATCGAGATCCTGTTCACCTGGCCCGGCATCGGCTGGCTGTTGCTGAAATCCACCCAGACGCTGGACTTCCCCATCGTTCAGGCCATCGCCTTCGTGATCGCGCTGATGGTGTTTCTGGTGAACAGCGTGACCGATCTGATGTTCCGTGTGCTTGACCCCCGGCTTCGCCGGCAGCGGAGCTGAGGGCGATCATGGCCGAGGCAATGGCGGCGCGGCTGCGCTCCCTTTCGCGCTATCTGAACGGCGAGATCGCGATCGGCCTGGCCGTGATCGGGCTCGTCGCCTTCCTGATCCTGTTCAAGGATCTGGTGCAGGGCCATGACCCGATGCAGGGCGATCTGTTCCAGCGCCTGAAGCCGCCGGGCACGCCGGGGCACTGGCTGGGGACCGATGCCAATGGCCGCGACATCTGGAGCCGGCTGGTGGAGGGCCTGCCCTGGTCCACCGCCGCGGCCGGGCTGGCCACGCTGATCAGCCTCGCCATCGGCACCGTGCTGGGGGTGCTGGCGGCGGAGCGCGAGGGCTGGCCGCGCACGGTCGTGCGTCAGGCCGTCGATACGGTGCTGAGCTTTCCGGGCCTTGTCGTTGCCATCGTCATCATCGCCGTGGTGGGGCAGGGCTTCTGGACCCTGACCCTGGGCCGGCTGACCTGGCGGCTCTTCACCCGCGTGGTGTTCGCCGAGGCGCAGAGCCTGATGAAGCGGGACTATGTGCTGGCCGCACGCCTGCTGGGTGCCGGGCGCTGGGCGGTGCTGAGCGGGCATGTCCTGCCGGGCCTGCGTCCCACGCTGCTTGTCGTCGGGGCCTTCCAGTTCGCCAATCTGCTGATCGCGGAGAGCGCGCTGTCATTTCTGGGCGTTGGCGCGCCGCTCGGGGTTCCGACATGGGGCAACATGATGGCCGAGGCCCGCAACTATACCTTCACGGCACCGCACATGCTGTTCGCCCCGGCGACGGCCATCGTCATCCTTGTGGTTGCGGCCAACCTGATCGGCGACGGGATCGGCGTGGCGGCGCGCCAGCAGGGCCGGAGTGCGGATCAGTGACCCCGGATGATCTGCTTCTTTCCGTGCGCGATCTGACCATCGCCTTCCCGCAGAAGCGCGGGCGCCAGGCACGGATCGTGGAAGGTGTCAGCCTCGATGTCACGCGCGGCGAGACGCTGGGGGTCGTGGGCGAGAGCGGCTCGGGCAAGACCATGACCGCACTCGCCTGCATGGGGCTGGTGCCCCGCCCGGGCCGGGT
>CAZPBH010000198.1:0-4662 GCA_964584645.1 uncultured Rhodospirillales bacterium
ATCCAGATGGTGCCGTCATCGGTTTGTTCAATATCAGCCATATATTCATCTCCCATCACGCGTCGACGAGCTCCTTGCGGAAGTGCGCGGCAACCTCCGCACCGAACCGGAAACAATGCCCCTTGATGTGGTCCTGGGATATGTGGTGGACCGCGCTGCCGAAGATCTCGCGGTCGAGGTCGCCTTCGATCCGCCGACCATTTTCCACGCGACGGAGCCGACCCTTCTTGTCGTTCTCGACGGGGAGCCGATCAGGGTGGAGATAAAGGGCGCCGAGGACCTCGCCGTCATCGTCAACACCAACTGGACCTTGTTCCATGCGCAACGGGCGGGGGCCTACTTCCTCCTGATTGGCGAGAGCTGGATGACCGCACCAGGGCTGGCGGGTCCGTGGACAGCTGGCGAAGCCCCAGCGGGCGTCTCGGCCCTGCCCCGGGAAGATCGCTGGGACCCGGCGCGAAGCGCTGTTCCGGGCAAGCCGATGGCGGCAGACGACCTGCCCGACATCATCGTCGCCCAGGCCCCGGCCGAGCTGATCGTGACAAGGGGTGCGATCGCCCTTGAACCGGTGCCGGACACGCAACTCTCCTTCGTGGCACACACTTCCAGCGACATCGTGTTCAACGCTGCCGACAGCCACTATTACTTCCTGACCTCGGGGCGGTGGTTCAAGGCGACGTCGCTGAATGGCAGCTGGTCCAGCGCGCCCACACTGCCGCCCGAGTTCCTTGACATCCCGGCCGATCATCCCCGCAGTCACGTGCGCGCTTCCATTGCAGGAACACCGGAAGCCGGGCTCGCGGTGGCTCAGGCACAGATCCCCCAGACGGCTGAGGTATCCCGCGAGACACAAGCGCCGATGGTTCACTATGCCGGCGGATCTGCGGTCTTCGAGAAGATTGCCGGCACCGACGAGGTTTACCGGGCGACCAACACCACCTTCGATGTCTTCCGCGTGGAGGCGCGCCATTATCTGTGTCATGACGGCATCTGGTTTGTCGCCTCGGACGCGGAGGGCCCCTGGGAAGTGACGGACAGCCTTCCTGCCGCGCTCTACGACATTCCCGCCGATTCGCCTGCGCATCACGTTACCTATGTCAGGATCTACGAGTCGACGCCGGACTCCATCTATTTTGGCTATACGCCTGGATACCATTACGCCTATGTCAGCAATGGCGTCGTCGTTTATGGATCAGGCTATTATTGGGGAACCTATTACGACCCCTATTATTACACCTACTATCCGACCTACTACTACCGACCCTATCCTTATACCTATGGGCAGGCCAGCATCTATCAGCCTGCCGCCGGGTCCTATGTCCATGGCCATTATGCTTACGGGCCTTATGGTGGCTACTGGGAGGGCACGCGGTACAACCCGAATACGGGGCGCCTTGGCGCAGGCGTCTACGCCTATGACTACGACACGGCCCTGTATGAAGGCTGGTCCTACAATCCGCGCAACGACCTGGCCACCAGCACCAGCCAGGCGATCCATTGGACCGACAGCAACAGCTATGAGGCCTGGGGCGAGACGGTCGTCCAGCGGGACGATCAATGGGTGCGCACGGAACGCCAGGCCACCGAAGACGGGTTCCGGCGTGAGGTCGAGACCTCGGCTGGCGGCCAGGCCGTGCAGGTGGGCGCAGACGGAAACCGCGGAACCATCGGCCAGACTGCCGACGGGGACCTCTATGCCGGCGCAAATGGACATGTCTATCGCCGCACCGAAGAGGGCGAATGGGAGACGAGAAGTGACGGCGAGTGGTCCAGCGTCGACACGGAGGCCGCGCGCGGCAGCGTGAACATGGCAGCCAGTGAACGTGGCCTTGATGCAGGCGCACTCACCCCATCGGCGCGCCCCTCCGACGTCCAATCCGCCAGAGCCCAGGACTTCGATGTCCAGAGGCTGGAGCGCGACTGGACGGCCCGAACGACAGGCCGCGCGCGCCATGAGTCCTTCCGTGCCCAGTTTCCAGGCGGACAGTCGGCAAGTCGCCTCGGAAGCTTTGGGGGACGAAGCCTGCGCCGATGACCGTCCCGATCCCAGCTGGTGTCGAGGCGACGCCGCACCGGTCCCTGCCGCAGCGACAAGGAGCCTGCGGCTGCGTCATGAGACGACGCGTCCCAATCAACCCCGAAGAAGCACGAGTACGCCCGATGGGACTGATCCTTAAGTCTGCCCTTGTCGCCATCGGGCTCGCGGCACTCGTTCCGGGCGCGCTGGCTTGCGACCTTGACGATGCTGACGGCCCGGATGTGGCCCTCGTCCTGAGCGGCGGCGGGGCCCTCACAGCGACCCAGATCGGTGTGATGCAGGTCATGGAAGAGGTGGGGGTACCGGTCCATTGCGTGCTCGGCACGAGCATGGGAAGCGTGACGGGTGCGATGTATGTCGCCGGCTACACCCCGCTCGAGATCGCTGACATCTATCGCGAGCGGCGCTGGGGCGAGATCTTCCGCGGCGAGGTGACGAGGAACGACCAGTCCTTCAGGCAGAAGGAAGGTTACGACGACTACTTCACCGATTATTTCGCGGGTTTGGGACCGGAGGGCGTGCGCCTCCCTGGCGGCCTTGCCAGCATGGGCGGGCTGCAGGCGGCTTTCCGTGACGTGCTGGCGCACATTCCCAACGAAAGTGATTTCACCGAGGATTTCAGGGTCCCCTTCAGGTCGGTCGCGATGAACCTGTCGACTGGCGAAGCCGTGGCGTTCGAGGAGGGCGACCTTGTGCAGACCATCCTTGCCAGCATGGCCGTGCCCGGAGCCTTTGCGCCGCGCCGGATCGATGGCGAGCTCTATGTCGATGGCGGCATGGCGGCGCAACTGCCTGTCGGCTTTGCCAAGGCGATGGGCGCCGACATCATCATCGCCGTCGATACGACTTGCGAGCCCTCGCGCGTGGAGGGAAACCCTTCGCTGGGGGCCACGACGAGCCAGCTCATCCAGATCACCGTCTACCGCAATCGCCAGCAGGACATCGCCCTGCTGACCGAGAACGACCTGCTGATCACGCCGGACCTCACGGGCCTGTCGTCATCGGGCTTCAACCTGATCGATGAGGGTGTGGCGGCCGGCCGCGCGGAAGCAGGGCGGTTCCGGTCGCAGCTTGAAGATATTGCGAGGCGCGCGGCACCGGCACGAGATCGGCCGCTCTCTCCCGGCAGTGCCCAGGATGTTTCTGGCCCCATCATCCTTGCAAATGAATCGGAAGTCGATGATGCGCTCATTCTGCGCCGCCTCGATCTTGACGGCGCGGCCCCTGGCGACCGCGAGGATGTGGAACGCCGGCTGCGCAGCCTGTCCTCATTCGGTGCGTTTGGCGAAGTCGACCTTTCGCGCTCGCTCGACGGCCAGCTTCTGCGCATCGAACCGCGTTCGATCGGCAAGAATCTGATCCAGGCAGGATTTCGCGCGTCCACGACATTTGACGGCGACGCCCGGTACGGCGTGCTCGCCCGCCTGTCACGACGGCCGGTCGGTGCGGCAGGCGGTGAAGCCAGCCTGTCGCTTGAGCTTGGCACCGATCTCGGCATTGCCTTGCAATATGACCACCCCTTTGGAGCGGATGGCCGCTTCTTCGTCAGCCCTCTCCTGCGCTATCGCGGCGAGGAAGTGCTGTTTGACCTCGGCGACCAGCGACTTGGCGAGTTCTACGAGCAGAGAACGGACGCCCGCCTCCGCCTTGGTCGCGAGCTCGGCGATTGGGGCGTGGTGATGGTCGAGGGTATCATGGGGGTGGGTGACATTGATCCGGTGGTCACATCCCGCGCCGAACTCCTGCCAGGCCGGAACTCCGAGATCGGTGGAGGTGGGATCTATTTCGGTATCGACACGCTGGATCGCACAACATGGCCGACGAAGGGCTTCAGCATCCTCAGTTCCGCCGAACTGATCTATGACCTCGACACCGAAGCGGAAGCGCGAAGCTATAAGGTGTCGGCCACCACGGCCAGGATGCTTGGCCCGCTTGGCGTCAATCTCCGGTTCCAGGCCGAGGGCATCGAGGACGATTCCGACGTGCCGATCCAGATCCTGAGTCTTGGCGGCTTTCGACGCGTCTCGGCCTTTGCGGAGGATTCCCTGCCGACCGACCGCTATCTCCTGGTAACGGCCGAGCTGTTTCAGCGCCTCACCGGCTCGGAGGAAATCGTCAATTTCCCGATCTATGTGGGCGGAACGATCGAATATGCCGATATCAGCTTCGATCTGTTCGAGGAGCAGGCCTTCGATCTTGAAGCCTTCACCGGACGCCAGGAAGATGCGGGCCTTGCCGGCTCGGTCTATATCGGCGGCGATACCGCCATAGGCCCCTTCTATTTCGGCCTCGGCGCCAGCGAATTCGGTGACACGGCCGTGTTCCTGCACTTCGGCCGGGCGTTCTGAACGCGATCCGCTCCAGACACCCCTTGGCAAGGCCCTGGAAAGAGTGTCCCGACCGGGTGAGGGCAAGGTTTCCGATTGCGCATGTCGGGCAAGGAGGACAACAACGCATCGGCGACGGACCCAGCTTTTGTCGCTGGCGGTGACGATGCGGTGACTTTTTTCCGAAGCCGGATGGGGGGATCGTCTGAACCCATGGATCAATGGTAGCGGTGGAGGGACTCGAACCCCCGACACGCGGATTATGATTCCGCTGCTCTAACCAGCTGAGCTACTCCG
>CAZPBH010000199.1:0-1638 GCA_964584645.1 uncultured Rhodospirillales bacterium
TTTTAATAAGTTAGAGCGGATTCACGCGTTCAATCTGAACGCGATCCGCTCTAGCGGATATCGACGAAGATGTCGGCGCGGCGGGCGGAGGCCTCGGCGGTCATGCCGGGAAGCGGCGGCGGGTCGCTGCTGTCGCCCCGCGCGGCGACCATGATGCGGGCTCGTTCGACGCCAGCCTGAGCCAGCACCTGCGCCACGGCTTCCGCGCGTGCTTCGGAAACACGCAGATTGGCGAGCCGACCGGCGATCGGATCCGTGCCATCGACACGGCTGCTGGCATGGCCGACGATCCGCAGGAAGGCGTTGCTTCCGGCAAGCTGGGCAGCAATCTCGCGCACTTCCGCGCGTGCCGGCGCATCGAGGCCGGTCTGCCCATGATCGAAAAAGACCGAACCCGCCAGCCATGACGAGCTGGCATCGGCCGGGCGAAAATCGCGGCCGGGCTGCAGCGTGCTGCCCACCGGATTGAGCCGCACCGAAGAAGTGTCAAAGGCTCCCATCGCGGCGGTTGGGGAACTTCCCATCACCCCTGTCGCCATCGTGCCCTGCCGCTGCAACCTTGGTGGCAGCACCGAGGAGTCGAGCCGCGAGCGAATGATCGACGGCCCGGTGAGCAGGGCGAAGCGCTCCACATCATCGTCACGCGGGGCGGCCGCGAAGGCGCCGCGCAGGGCAATATCGTTGATCGCACGATCGACGGGGGTACGCGGGAACGGGCTATCGAAGGGGGCAACTTCACGCGGCTCGTCCATGGGCGGCAGACGTGAATCCACTCCGCGCCCACCCTCAGCCTCGGCGAGCGGTTGCGCTTGTTCGGGTTCAGGGTCCGGCGAAGGTTCGGGCCGGGACTCTCGGGCACCTGCACGCTCCGGATTGTCGCGGATCGCTTCCAGCTCCGCCCGCGCCTCGGCGAGTTGGGCAGCATCGGGCAAATCAGCGGGACGCTCCGGTAATGTTGCGACATCGGGAAAGATCTCGGCCTCCGGCAGGCGCGATTCCGGTTCCCGCGCAGGCTCGATGTCCTCGAGCTCCGGCGCTGCGGCCCCGGGCGGGGGCTCGGCCGGCGTGGCGGGCGGCGGGGCCGGGGGATCGACGACCAGTCCCTCCCCTTCCTGAGGCGATGGCGGCAGGCGGTCCGGCGCTGGCCGCGAGGCCGGCGATGCGGGCACCCCGTCGGCGTCCTCGCTCACCGGCGGCAAATCCCGCGCCTCGACCGGCTCGCGCGGCGAGGAGCGCTCTTCCTCGCCATCTTCGGGTGCCGGCGCTTCAGCCTCACGTGCCACCCGATCCCGGCTGGCCGGTTCGATCTCGCTGGCATGGGGGGCACCGCCCCGCACATTCTCGAACGTGCCACAGGCTGCGAGCACGAAGGGCAGCAGCAGGACCGCAAGGGTCGGAAATTGTAGAAAAGGATTGGGTTGCGCCACGAATCGCCTCGTCGAAATCATGAGTCCGGGCCTGTTTTCCTTAAACACAGATTGGGGATGGAGGCACGTCATTTCATCGCGGCAACGCTTTTGTGCCCGCATCCGGCGACCACATCAGGCGAGGATCTGATCAACGGCGCCTCGAAGGGGACAGGACACTCATGGCGGGATCGACGGGCAGCAGCACCAGCGGACGGAAACAGGCAGGCAG